>JASGDR010000126.1:0-7529 GCA_047607095.1 Caulobacter sp. | reverse complement strand
CCGACGCCCTGGTGCTGTCGGCGCCGACCTTCGAACTGAACGACCTGCCCGCCCCCAAGGACAGGCTGATCCAGGCCGCCCGGATGGCGCGGCAGGTCCGGTTGTCGTTCCTGGCCTGGCCGACCGCGCGGGACTGGCGACGCGACGGTCCCGACGACAAGGCGCTGGGCCTGACCGGCGATCCGGTTCGCGGCGCGGTCAACCACGCCTGGCAGACGGCCAATCCCGACCTGCGGATGGGCGCGCCGAGCCTGGGGCTCTATGCGGCTTATTACGACGTGCTCGACGCGACGGCCCGCGACCTGGCCGAGGTGAAGACCCCCGTGCTGCTGCTGGCCGGCGAGGCCGATCCCGTCACCCCGGCCTCGCCCCAGGCCGGAGTCTGCAAGGCGCTGGCGAACTGCCGCGAAACCCGTCTGCCGGGCGGACGCCACGCGCTGCATCTGGAACGGGATTCGGTGCGGGGACCGTGGCTGGAGGCGGTGCTGGCCGCGATCCGCGACGCCGGCCGCCCCTCGCCCGCCAAACCTTGAGACGCAAGGGTTTGCACCCCACCTGAAGAACGGGGTTCGATCACGAAACGTGACCGATCTTTGCAAACCCCGCCAGGATCGCTAGGGTCCCGGCTCAATCGAACGAGGGCGGAACTTGCGCCTTTGTGGGAGGTTTCGCCGGCATGCCGGTAGTTTTCAAAGCCGAAGACGGCCAAAAGGCGCTCTTCGACGCTCTTATCGACGCCAAGGACAAGTTCGGAGCCAAGAAGCCGATCCTGGAGGACCAGGACCGCAACCCTCTGAGCTATACCGACCTGATCCGCGCGAGCTTCGCGCTGGGCCGCAAGGTCGCGGCCATGACCAAGCCCGGCGAGCATGTCGGCGTGCTGCTGCCCTCGGGCGTCGGCGCGGTCGTGGTGTTCTTCGCCCTGCACGCCTTCGGCCGCGTACCGACCATGCTGAACTTCACGGCGGGCCTGCGGAACATCAAGGCCGCGGTGAAGCTGGCCGACGTCCAGCACGTGTTGACCGCCCACAAGTTCATCGAACTGGGCAAGCTGCACGACGTGGTCGACGCGATCGACGACCTGGCCAAGGTCGTCTACCTGGAAGACGTCCGCAAAATGATCGGCCTGGGCGACAAGCTGTTCGCGGCCGCGGCCGGCGCCTTCCCGCGCCAGTTCCGCACCCCGGCCAAGCCTTCGGACAAGGGCGTGGTGCTGTTCACCTCGGGCAGCTTCGGCGCGCCGCGCGGCGTGGTGCTGAGCCAGGCCAACCTGGTGTCGAACGCCGCCCAGATCGCCGCGCACATCCCGCTCGACCCGAACTGGGTGATGTTCAATCCGCTGCCGGTGTTCCACTGCTTCGGCCTGACCGCCGGCGTCATCCTGCCGCTGCTTCAGGGCATGAAGGCGTTCGAGTATCCCTCGCCGCTGCACACCAAGCAGATCCCGCCGCTGATCAAGGACAGCAAGGCCTCGCTGCTGCTGGCCACCGACACCTTCGTCAACCAGTACGCCCGGGCTTCGGAGACGGATGAGCTGGGCGGGCTGCAGTTCATCGTCTGCGGCGCCGAGAAGGTGCGCGACGAGACCCACGCCCTGATCAAGGAGCGCTTCGGCGACGTGCCCGTGCTGGAAGGCTACGGCGCCACCGAGGCCTCGCCTGTGATCGCGGTCAACAAGCCCACCGACAACCGTCCCGGCACCGTCGGCGGCCTGCTGCCGGGCATGGAGACCCGCATCGAGCCGGTCGAGGGCATCGCCGAGGGCGGCCGCTTCTTCGTGCGCGGCCCCAACATCATGTCGGGCTATCTGCGCGAGGACGGCGGTCTGGACGCCCCCGAGGACGGCTGGCACGACACCGGCGACGTGGTCACCATGACCGACGACCAATGGATCACCATCAAGGGCCGGGTGAAGCGCTTCGCCAAGATCGGCGGCGAGATGGTGTCGCTGACCGCGGCCGAGGACCTGGCCGTGGCCGTGTGGCCCAACGGCCGCCATGCCGTGATCTCGATGCCCGACAAGAAAAAGGGCGAGAAGCTGGTTCTGGTCACCGACTGCCAGACCGCCACGGCCGCGCCGCTGGTGGCTCACGCCCAAGCCATCGGCGCGCCGGAACTGGCCGTGCCGCGCAAGATCCTCAAGGTCATGCAGGTGCCGGTTCTGGGCAGCGGCAAGACCGACTATGTCGCCATCCAGCGCATGGCCGAGACCGACAACCAGGCGGCCTGACCCACGCGGCTTGGCGGACCTTTCGCCCCTCCCCGGGCGTTTCAGTAGAGCTTGCGGCCGTCGCTTCGATCCCTCGCGGGAAAGGGCGGCGGCCGATCACGTGAACCGAAGCGACGGAAACGGGAGAAACCCTTGGAACGACTGTACGTCTGGGCCCCGCGGGTGCTGAGCCTGCTGCGCATCATCGCCGCCCTGCTCTTCATGGAGCACGGGCTGATGAAGTTGTTCCACTTCCCGGCCGCCCAGCCCGGCGCGCCCGATCCGCTGCCGCCGCTGCTGCTGGCCGCGGCGGTGCTGGAAGTGGTGGGCGGCGGCCTGCTGGTGCTGGGCCTGTTCACCCGGCCCGTGGCGTTCCTGCTGTCGGGCCAGATGGCGGTGGCCTACTTCCTGGCCCACGCCAGCCAGGGGTTCTGGCCGGCGCTGAACGGCGGCGAGGCGGCGATACTGTTCTGCTTCGTCTTCCTCTACCTGGTGTTCGCCGGGCCGGGGGAATGGAGCCTCGACGCGCAGGTGCGCAAGCGGCCGTAGGCGAAAGAACCTCCCCCTTTGGGGGAGGCGATCGCGCAGCGATCGGTGGGGGGAGCCATTGCGAAGCCCGCCACCGCTGCTAAGGCGGAAACCGTCCCCCCACCGGCCTTCGGCCGCCTCCCCCACAGGGGGAGGTCGCCAGCTTAGAAATCCAGTTCCATCCGCCCGCCCGTCACATGCACGCCGTAGTCGCGGTCGCCGTCGGCCAGGGGCGTGGCGTCCTGGTAGGCCAGATAGGCGTGGTTGAGGTTGAAGCGCAGGTATTCGACCGGCTGCCAGATGATGGCGGCGATCACGGCGTCCTGACGGCCGCCGACGACGGCGCCGTCGTTGAGGTCGAGGTAGTCGTAGCGGGCGTTGACCTGCACCGCGCCCAGGCCGCCGCCGCCGAGCGGCTTCTTCGGCTTGGCGCGATCGAAGATGCCGCTCTTGTAGCCCCGGGTGTCGTCGGTCAGGAACCAGCCGACCTCGGCATAGCCGCCGAAGAAGCGGGCGTCGGGGCCCGAGGCCAGGTCGCTCTCCAGCCAATGGGTTTCGGCCGCGCCGTGCAGGCGGCCGCTGACGAAGGCGGCTTCCAGGCCGTAGTGAGCCTCGTCCTTCACCGCCAGGGTCGAGGTTCCGATCAGCCGCGTGTTGCTGGTGTGGACGTAGGGCCGCTGGCGATAGCGCGCGCCGGCGTCGCTCACCCGCTTGAGGTCTCGCCAGTGGGCCGAGCCGCCCAGGTGCAGCTGGGTCTTGCCGAGCTTCGGAGCATAGACCACGCGGCCGTCGAGACCGTAGCTGTTGTTCTCGTCGCCGCCGTCGGCGCCGTCGCTGTCGTTCGACAGAGCGGTGATGTCGTCGGCGAAGAGGCCCGCCTGCAGCAGCCAGGCGGCCTTTTCGTACTGGGCCGCGAGCCCCAGGCGACGCTCGAAATTGAAGGCGTCGGTGAAGGCCGCGCGCTCCATGACCGAGCCGGAGGTGTCGCCGGTCAGTTCGTCGAGCGACTGGAACTGGTTCTGGTTGCCCAGCGCGAACTGCCAGCCGCCGGTCCTGTAGGTGACGAAGGTGTCGACGAGATCGACGCCGTTGTCCGAAAGCTCCAGTTCCAGCTTGTAGCCGATCCCGCCGCCCAGGCTCCCCTCCCCGCCCAGGCGGATGCGGCGCATCTCGGCGGCGTAGCCGAGGCCGCGGTCGGCGGAGCCGTCCGGACGGCCGACATAGCCGACGTCGGTCTGGATACGGCCCTTGGCCTTGAAGCTGCGGCCGCCGGCGGCGGTGAACTGCGGCGAGCCCTTCCAGGCGATCTCGGTGGGCGGCGACGACGCCTTGGCCGCCGGAACGGCGGCGACCGCGACCGGGGCCGTCGTCGGCGGAGCCGTGCGCTGAGGCGCGCCGGTCGCGCCGTCGAGCCGCAGCTCCATGCGCAGGAGCTGCGCCTTCAGCGTGGCGATCTCGGCTCGCAGGAGGGCGGCTTCGTCGGCGCTCAGCGGCCCCTCCTGGGCCTGGGCTGGAGACATGGCGAAGCACAGGCCGGCGACGACGGTCGCCAGCGGGAGCGGGATGGAGGCGCGCAAGATCGTCACCCAGAATGCAGAAAACCCGCCCGACGGCCTGTCGGGCGGGTCTTCATAGCGACCGGGCCTTTGCTGTCCCGTGACAAAGTATGTCTGGGAAGGCCCCGAAAACCGGATTTCATCCGCCTTCGGACGAAGTCCGGCTCCCGCCGGATCAGATGTGCAGGACGCGGCCGTAGGCGTCGAGCGAGGCCTCGTGCATGGCTTCCGACATGGTCGGGTGAGCGTAGACGATGCCGTGCAGGTCTTCCTCGGTGGCTTCCAGGGTGATGGCGGTGACGAAGCCCTGGATCATCTCGGTCACTTCGTGGCCGATCATGTGGGCGCCGATCAGGGCGCCGGTCTTGGCGTCGAACACGGTCTTCACGAAGCCCTCGATCTCGCCGGCCGCCACGGCCTTGCCGTTGACGCGGAACGGGAAGCGGCCGGCCTTGACCTCGATGCCGGCGGCCTTGGCGCCGGCTTCGGTATAGCCCACCGAGGCGACCTGCGGGTTGGCGTAGGTGCAGCCCGGGATCGGCGAGTGGACGTTCGGCGTCTTGTAGCCGGCGATGTGCTCGGCCGCGTGGATGCCTTCGTGGCTGGCCTTGTGGGCGAGCCAGGGGGCGCCGGCCACGTCGCCGATAGCGTAGAGGCCCGGGACGTTGGTCTTGCAGTGCTTGTCGGTGACGACGTGGCCGCGGTCGAGCGCCAGGCCGACCGACTCCACGCCCTCGGTGTTGGGCACGATGCCGATGGCGACGATGCACTTTTCGGCGGTCAGCTGCTCGGCCTTGCCCGCGACCTCGACCGAGACCGACACGCCCGTGGCGGTCTTGTCGATCTTGGTGACCTTGGCGCCGACGCGGAACTTGATGCCGCGCTTCTCGAAGGCCTTCTGGGCGGCCTTGGAGACCTCGGCGTCCTCGACCGGCATGATGCGGTCGACGGCTTCGACGACGGTCACCTCGGCGCCGAGGGCGCGGTAGAAGCTGGCGAATTCGATGCCGATGGCGCCCGAGCCGATGACCACGAGGGACTTCGGCATCGACTTCGGGGCCAGGGCGTCGCGGTAGGTCCAGACCTTGTCGCCGTCCGAGACGGCGCCGATGGCCGGGATGTTGCGGGCGCGGGCTCCGCTGGCCAGGATGACGTTCTTGGCCTGGACCGTGCGGCTGCCGCCGGCCTTCAGCGCGACGACGACCTTCGGAGCGGGGGCGCCCTTCTCGAGCTTGGCTTCGCCCTCGATGACCTCGATCTTGTGCTTCTTCATCAGGAAGGCGATGCCGCCCGACATGGTCTTGGCCACGCCGCGCGAGCGCTCGATGATCTTGTTGAAGTCGAACGAGGGCTTCTCGACCGCCAGGCCGTAGGCGTCCAGGTGCGACAGCTGCTCGAAGATCTCGCCGGACTTGAGCAGGGCCTTGGTGGGGATGCAGCCCCAGTTCAGGCAGATGCCGCCCAGGTTCTCACGCTCGACGATCGCCGTCTTCAGGCCCAGCTGGCTGGCGCGGATGGCGGCGACGTAGCCGCCCGGACCGGCGCCGATGACGACGACATCGAATTCCGTGGACATGGTTGTCTTACCCTAGCTTGGACGCCGCGCGGGGGAGCGGCGGCGTCGAACGACCGGTCTTTGGGCCGGCCTGGGAAATCTATAACAGCGCCTCGACCGCGGCCTGGAGCTCCTCAGGCTTGGTGGTCGGGGCGAAACGCTCGACGACGTTCCCGTCGCGATCGATCAGGAACTTGGTGAAGTTCCACTTGATGCCTTCCGTGCCCAGAACGCCCTTCTGCTGCTTCTTCAGATAAGCGTAGAGGGGATGGGCCGAGGGGCCGTTGACGTCGATCTTGGCCATCATCGGGAAGGTCACGTCGTAGGTCAGCGAGCAGAACCCGCCGATTTCCTCCGCAGTCCCCGGCTCTTGCCCGCCGAACTGGTTGCAGGGAAAGCCCAGGATGGTCAGGCCGCGGTCCTTGTGCGCCTTGTAGAGCGCTTCCAGGCCTTCGTACTGCGGGGTCAGGCCGCACTTGCTGGCGGTGTTGACGATCAGCAGCACCCGGCCGCGATAGTCAGCCAAGCTGACGTCGTCGCCCTGAAGCGTCTTGGCCGAGAATTCGTAGACCGACATCGCGTGTTCTCCCCGGGGCCGTCCCCGTCCTGAAAAACCCAGGATGGGGCCCTGCCCGGCCGCTTTCGAAATCCCCGCCCCGCGTTTGACCGAAGGGCGGGGATTCCGATGGAAAGGCCGCCCTTAGACGATCAGGGTCAGCGGCTCCTCGATCAGCGGCTTGAAGGCCGCCAGGAACTTGGCGCCGACCGCGCCGTCGACCACGCGGTGATCGCAGGTCAGGGTCACGGTCATGACCGTGGCCACGGCCAGCTGGCCGTTCTTGACCACCGGACGCTGCTCGCCGGCGCCGACGCTCATGATCGCGCCCTGCGGCTCGTTGATGATCGACGAGAAGGCCTTGATGCCGAACATGCCGAGGTTCGAGACCGAGAAGGTGCCGCCCTGGAATTCCTCGGGCTTCAGCTTCTTGGCCTTGGCGCGGGCGGCCAGGTCCTTCATCTCGGCCGAGATCTGGGCCAGACCCTTGGTCTCGGCGGCGCGGATGATCGGGGTGATCAGGCCGCCGTCGATGGCCACGGCCACGGCGATGTCGGCATGCTTGTGCATGGCGATGCCTTCGGGCGTGTAGGAGGCGTTGGCCTCCGGCACGCGCTTCAGCGCCACGGCGGCGGCCTTGATGACGATGTCGTTGACCGACACCTTCACGCCCTGGCCTTCCAGCAGGCTGTTGATCTTCGCGCGGGCGGCAAGCAGCGAGTCCAGCTCGATGTCGATCGTCAGCGGGAAGTGCGGCACGTCGCGGAAGCTTTCCGTCAGGCGGCGCGCGATGGTCTTGCGCATGCCGTCCAGCGGCACGAGGTCGTAGGAGCCGGCGGGGATGCCCATCTGCTCCAGCGACTGGGCCTTGCGCGGCTCGGCGGCCGGGGCCGAAGCGGCGGCGGGAGCAGGCGCGGCCTTGGCGGCCGGGGCGCCGCCCGACTTGGCGGCTTCCACGTCCGACTTCACGACGCGGCCGTGCGGGCCCGAGCCCTTGATGGCCTTCAGGTCAAGATTGGCGGCGGCGGCCAGGCGGCGGGCCAGCGGCGAGGCGAACACGCGCGAACCGTCGGCGGCGACCGGGGCGGCGGGAGCCGGAGCGGCCGGCGCAGGCGCGGCGGCGGG
>JASGDR010000125.1:0-45229 GCA_047607095.1 Caulobacter sp. | reverse complement strand
TGTTCGAGGACGCGATCCTCGGCGGCCTGGTCAAGGGCGGGCTGGAGGAGGCCGAGCGGATCAAGACCGCCGTGCTGTACGACCGCTCGCCCGAGCCCATCAAGGCCGACAGCCTGCGGGACGTGCTGACGGCCGGGGTGACCCCGGCCATCGAGGAGCTGACCAAGCTGCTGGGCGCCGAGCACGAGGCGGTGGGCGAGGCGCTGGGCCTGGTCGGCCGCTACGCCGTCACCCCCGGCCGCCTGGCCAAGGGCTGAGGCTTCAGACCGCCTTCACGGCCGAGGCGATGTCGCCGACCACCTTGCGCACGAGGGCCGGGTCGTCGCCCTCGGCCATGATGCGGATCAGCGGCTCGGTGCCCGAGGCGCGCACGACGATGCGGCCCGCGCCGTTGAGGGCGGCCTCGCCGTCGGCGATGGCTTCCTTGACGGTCTTGGCCTCCAGCGGCTTGCCGCCGGCGAAGCGGACGTTCTCCAGGAGCTGCGGCACCGGCTCGAACTGGCGGGCCAGGGCGCTCATCGGCTTGCCGGTCTCGATCATCACCGCCAGCACCTGCAGGGCGGCGATCAAACCATCGCCCGTGGTCGAGAAGTCCGACAGGATCAGGTGACCCGACTGCTCGCCGCCGACGTTGAAGCCGCCCTCGCGCATGCGGGCCATGACGTAGCGGTCGCCCACCGACGTGCGCTCCAGCGTCAGGTCGAGATCCTTCAGATAGCGCTCGAGGCCGAGGTTCGACATCACCGTGGCCACCACGCCGCCGGCCTTCAGGCGGCCGGTGCGGGCGAAGGCGCCGGCGATGATGGCCATGATCTGGTCGCCGTCGACGATCAGGCCCTTCTCGTCGCAGATCACCAGGCGGTCGGCGTCGCCGTCGAGCGCGATGCCGATGTCGGCGCGATACTCGCGCACCAGCTTGGCCATCGACTCCGGATGGGTCGAGCCGCACTCTTCGTTGATGTTGGTCCCGTCCGGATCGACGCCCAGGCTGATGACCTCGGCGCCCAGCTCGTAGAGGGCCGTGGGAGCGACCTTGTAGGCCGCGCCGTTGGCGCAATCGACGACGATGCGCAGGCCCGACAGCGACAGGTGGCGCGGGAAGGTCGCCTTGACGATCTCGACATAGCGCGCCTGGGCGTCGTCGATGCGCTTGACGCGGCCGAGATCGCGCGGGGCGGCCAGGCCCTCCTGCAGGCCCTCGTCCATCAGGGCCTCGATCTTCAGCTCCTGTTCGTCCGACAGCTTGTAGCCGTCGGGGCCGAACAGCTTGATGCCGTTGTCGGCGAAATTGTTGTGCGAGGCCGAGATCATCACGCCCAGGTCGGCGCGCATCGAGCGGGTCATCATCGCCACGGCCGGGGTGGGCAGCGGGCCGAACAGGCGCACGTCCATGCCGACGCTGGTGAAACCGGCGACCAGGGCCGGCTCGATCATGTAGCCCGACAGGCGGGTGTCCTTGCCGATCACCACCAGATGGCGGCGGTCGTCCTGCGAGCGGAACAGCTTGCCGGCCGCCAGGCCGACGCGCAGGGCGACTTCGGCGGTCATCGGGTGCTTGTTGGCCTGGCCGCGGATGCCGTCGGTGCCGAAATAGGCGCGCTTGCTCATGGTGGTCTTCGTATGGCTCTGAGTGAACTTGCGCGGCCCATATAGAGCCTCGCCAGGGCGGAGTCTGGATCGCGAAACGATCCGAAATGCAGATTTACGTCGCCGGTCCCTGCACGAGTGCTAAAGGCCGCGCTCGAAATATCCCGTGCTGGTAGCAATAAGTCCTGTCGGCCGGTTCTACAAAGGATCATGTCCCATGTGCGGCATCATCGGCATCGTCGGTAAAGCCTCCGTCGCCGAGCGTCTGGTCGAGAGTCTCAAGCGGCTCGAATACCGGGGCTATGACTCCGCCGGGGTGGCGGGGGTCGTCGACGGCGCGGTCGAGCGCAGGCGGGCCAAGGGCAAGATCGTCGCCCTGGAAGAGGTGCTGGCGGCGCAGCCGCTGGTCGCCACCACCGGCATCGGCCACACACGCTGGGCCACCCACGGCGCGCCCAACGTCGCCAACGCCCACCCCCACAGCGCGGGCCGCGTGACCCTGGTGCACAACGGCATCATCGAGAACTTCGCCGAGCTGAAGGCCGAACTGACCGCCGCCGGCCGCGTGTTCGAGAGCGACACCGACACCGAGGTGATCGCCCACCTGATCGACGCCGAACTGGCCACGGGCCTGGCCCCGCTGGACGCCTTCAAGGCCACGCTCGACCGCCTGACCGGCGCCTACGCCCTGGCCGTGTTGATCGAGGGCGCCGAAAACCTGGTGCTGGGCGCGCGCCGCGGCAGCCCGCTGGTGGTGGGCGAAGGCCAGGGCGAGATGTTCCTGGGCTCGGACGCCCTGGCCGTCGGCCCCTTCACCAACCGCGTGATCTATCTCGACGAGGGCGACTACGTGGCCCTCGACCACGACAGCGCCCGCATCTTCGACGCCTCGGGCGCGGCGGTGACCCGCCCAGTGCGCGTGGTGCCGACCAGCGCCGTGATGATGGAGAAGGGGAACTACCGCCACTTCATGGAAAAGGAGATCCACGACCAGCCGGAAGGATGCCAGCGCACCATCTCGGCCTATGTGGACGCCCTGACCAGCAAGACGGCCATTCCGGGCGACATCGACTGGGCCCAGCTCGAACGCATCCAGATCGTCGCCTGCGGCACCTCCTACATCGCCGGCGTGGTCGGCAAGTACCTGATCGAGCAGCTGGCCGACCTGCCGGTCGACGTCGAGATCGCCTCGGAGTTCCGCTATCGCCAGCCGGCCCTGCGGCCGGGCGCCCTGGTGGTGGCCATGTCGCAGTCGGGCGAGACCGCCGACACCCTGGCGGCCCTGCGCTACTGCAAGGCCAAGGGCATGAAGAGCGCCGTGGTCGTCAACGCCCAGGAGTCCACGATGGCCCGCGAGGTCGACGTGGTCTGGCCGATCCATTGCGGGCCGGAGATCGGCGTGGCCTCGACCAAGGCCTTCACCGCCCAGGTCAGCGTGCTGACCGCGATCGCGGTGGGCGCGGCCAAGGCCCGCGGAACCATCGACGCGGCCGAGGAGCAGCGTCTGGTGAAGGTGCTGCTGGAGGCGCCGCGCCTGATCGCCGAGGCCATCCACCTGGAAGGCGCCATCAAGGAGATCGCCGCCGACGTGGCCAAGGCCCGCGACGTGCTCTACCTGGGCCGCGGCCCGATGTCGGCCCTGGCCCTGGAAGGCGCGCTGAAGCTCAAGGAGATCA
The DNA here is from genome assembly GCA_047607095.1 of Caulobacter sp. Lineage (GTDB taxonomy): Bacteria > Pseudomonadota > Alphaproteobacteria > Caulobacterales > Caulobacteraceae > Caulobacter. The sequence continues at coordinate 41,966 of JASGDR010000125.1, read as the reverse complement.
GCTACATCCACGCCGAGGGCTACGCCGCCGGCGAGCTGAAGCACGGCCCGATCGCCCTCGTGGACGACCAGACCCCGATCGTCATTCTCGCGCCCCACGATTCTTGGTTCGAAAAGTCGGCGTCGAACATGAGCGAGGTCATGGCGCGCGGCGGCCAGGTGATCTTCATCACCGACACCGAGGGCGTGAAGCACGCCCCGGCCGGCGCCAAGGTCGTCGTCACCGCCCCGGCCAGCGATCCGCTGGTCTCGACCCTGGTGATGTCGGCCCCGATCCAGCTGCTGGCCTACCACGTGGCCGTCATCAAGGGTGCCGACGTGGATCAGCCGCGCAACCTGGCCAAGTCGGTGACGGTGGAATGATCGAACCCTCTCCCAGAGGGAGAGGGAGGGGCCCGCGCGTAGCGTGGGAGGGTGAGGGGTTACGGTGTCGGCCGTCGTGCCGGCACGCCGTCTTCAGTCCCTAACCCCTCATCCGACCTGCTTCGCAGGCCACCTTCTCCCTATGGGAGAAGGGTTCAACCCGCCGCCAACCCCGCCAGGATCGACGGCTTCACCTTCAGTCCGGTCTCGACGAACGCCAGGTCCTCGCGGCCGAAATACTCCTTCTGGCGCTTGGCGCACCAGTCGGTGGTGACGATGGAGAGGTGGGTCTTGTCGGGACGGACGGGGCCGCTGGCGTAGGCGAAGTCGCCGGTCAGCTTGTCGAACGGAAAGCCGCGGTCCTGGTCGGCGCGCGAGACGATGTCGGCCAGGGTCGCCGCGTCGACCTCGGCTCTCATGATCGTTCCGTCGAAGCGGACGACGGAGTCGTAGGCGTAGCGGGTCAGGGGGCCGGCCGGCAGGCCCATGCCCATGGTGGTGTGGCCCATGAACCCGACGTCGGCGCCCGCCGCCCTGGCCATCAGGCCGGCGACCTTGCGGCCGCTGTCGCCCAGCGACAGGGCCTTGGGGATGCGAGCGACCACCGCCTGCTCCTCGGGCAGCAAGCGCGCAGCCAGCACCGCCTGGACGTGGCGCTTCAGCGCCGGATCGGCCGGGCCGTTCGGATCGACGACCACACGGGAAATGCGGATCGGGTCCCTGACCCGCGCGCGGTCGATGGTCGCCACCGTCAGCGGCCGGCCCCAGGCGCCGGTGTGGACGTAACGGCTGGCGCCTTGCGCATGCTCGACGGTGAGGTGGTTGTGGCCGCCCAGGAACAGGGTGCGGTCGGGCAGCGAGGGCAGCAGCGGCCGGTCGGCGGGCAGGCCGGCGTGGCTCATCACCACCAGCATCCCGTCTTCCGGCGGCGCGGACGGCAGCTGTTCGCGCGCCCAAGGCGTCGGGGCGGGGATCGACAGGTCGGGCCGGATGGCCTTGGGATAGGTGTCGATCGAGTTGGTGGCCCAGCCGATCAGATGCACCGGAAAGCCGAGGTCGAGGGTGGCGCGCGAGCCGGCGACCGGCCGGCCGGTGCGCTTGTCGACGATGTTGCTGACCACTGTGACGCCCAGGGCCCGGGCGCGATCGGCGGCGGCGGCGATGTCCTCCACCAGGTCGGCGTCGTGGTTGCCGATATTGATGACCGTGGGGGCCAGCTTCGAGACGGCCTCCAGAAAGGCCCAGTCGAGTTCGCCGTCGCTGCGCTTGGCCACGACGTTGCCCGCCTCGAAGAGGTCGCCGTTCAAGAGGATCAGGCTGGGCGTCGCGTCGCGGCGGACGATGCGGCGCATGGCCTCCAGCAGGGCCGGCATGATCCCGTAGGCCGAGTGCAGGTCCGACAGCATCAGCACCTTGGCCTTGCCCGTGGCGGCCAGGGCGGCAGCGGGAGCGAGCATCAGGCCGGCGGTCGCGCCGCCGAGCACCGTGCGCCTGTTGAAACCGTCCATGCCCGCCTCGCTCGTCTTCGGGCCTTGCCTACCGCCTGCGGGCCTTCGAGGAAACCGCCGAAAGACCTTATAGGACGAGGAAAGCGGAGCCGCCCCGAGCTTGCCTGATCGCGGGATCGCTGCAATCGTTTCACCATGCCCCGCCGCCTGATCGCGCTCTTCGCCCTAGCCAGCGCCCTGACAGTGCTGTTCGCCTTCACGGCCATCCTCAGCCTGGAGGGCTCTCTGGACTCCAAGTACCTGGTTTTAAAGCCTTACCCGTCTCTGGAGCATTGGGTGGGCGGCGGCGAAGAAGGGGCGTGGAAGCGGGCCCACCCCAACGAACCGGCGCCTTGGTGGCAGTCGAAATCGACGCCGCGGCTGGCTTATGGCGGCTCTTGGGAAGACCCCGTCTGGTGGCCCACATTCTACACAGCCGGATATCTCCTGACGCCGATCCTCTGGCTCACAGCGGCGGTCTGGACGGCGGTCTGGGCGGCCCGGCGGATCGCCGCCCAAAAGCGCCTGAACTGAGGGTTTCCGCGCGGAGAAGGGGACCTCCACGGAGGCATGGGATCACTTCTCGCTGTCGAGGTGCGCCATCATCGCCGGGGCGTAGCGTTCGCCGGCCGCCGCGCCCTTGGGCACGGCCGCCTCGATGGCGGCCAGGTCTTCGGCGGTCAGGACGACGTCGAGCGCGCCCAGGGCCTCGGTCAGGCGATCGCGGCGGCGGGCGCCGACCAGGGGCACGATGTCGTCGCCGCGCGCGGCCACCCAGGCGATGGCGATCTGGGCGACGCTGACGCCCTTCTGTTCGGCCACGCCGCGCAGGGTCTCGACCAGAGCCAGGTTGCGGTCGAGGTTTTCGCCCTGGAAGCGGGGCGAATGGGCGCGGAAGTCGCGGGCGGCGGGCTGGGCGGTCTTGTCCCAGTGGCCGCTGATCAGGCCGCGCGACAGCACGCCATAGGCGGTGATCGAGATGCCCAGCTCGCGGGTGGTCGGCAGGATGGCGTCCTCGATCCCGCGCGACAGCAGCGAATACTCGATCTGCAGGTCGCTGATCGGGGCGACGGCGGCGGCGCGGCGGAGGGTGTCGGCGCCCACTTCCGACAGGCCGATGTGGCGGATGTAGCCGGCGTCGCGCAGCTCGACGAGGGCGCCGATGGTGTCCTCGATCGGCACGTCGGGATCCAGGCGCGAGGGGCGGTAGACGTCGATGTGGTCGACCTGCAGCCGGCGCAGCGAATAGGTCAGGAAGCTCTTCACCGCCTTGGGTCGGCTGTCGTAGCCGAGGAAGGCGCCGTCGGGGCCACGCAGGGCGCCGAACTTGACGCTGATGATCGCCTTGTCGCGGTCCTGGCCCTTCAGGGCCTCGGCGATCAGCATCTCGTTGTGGCCCATGCCGTAGAAGTCGCCGGTGTCGAGCAGGGTGATCCCGGCCTCCAGGGCGGCGTGGAGAGTGGCGATGCTCTCGGCCCGATCGGCGGGGCCGTAGAGGTCGGACATGCCCATGCAGCCGAGGCCGAGGGCCGAGACGGCGGGACCGGTGGTTCCGAGCTTGAGGGTGCGCATGGCGATCTCCTTCGTGCGGGGCGGCGCCGGGGGAGGAGAAGCGCCGCGGTGTTTGACGAGGCGACTATGCCGTCGCGCGACCTGTGCGATAATCCGTTCAAACTCGCACGAGCCGTTTGGAAATTCGCACAATGGCCAGCCCCGACCTCGCCGATCTCGACGCCTTCGCCGCCGTGGCCCGGGCCCGCGGTTTTCGCGGGGCGGCGGTAGGCCGGGGCGTGTCGCCCTCGTCGCTGAGCGAAGCGGTGCGCCGGCTGGAGACGGCGCTCGGCGTGCGCCTGCTCAACCGCACCACCCGCAGCGTCACCGCCACCGAGGCCGGCGAGCGCCTGCTGGAGCGGCTGGCCCCGGCCCTGGCCGAGGTGGCCGGCGCCCTCGACACGATGAACCAGTTCCGCGACAGCCCGACCGGAACCCTGAAGCTGAATGTGCCGGGCGCGGCGGCCAAGCTGGCCCTCGGCGAGCTGATCGGCCCGTTCCTGCGCGCCCATCCCGGCGTGACCCTGGAGATCATCGTCGAGGACAGCTTCATCGACGTGCTAGCGGCCGGCGCCGACGCGGGCGTGCGCTACGGCGAGCGGCTGGAGAAGGACATGATCGCCGTGCCGCTGTCGGGGCCCGAGCGCTACCAGGCGGCGGCCTCGCCCGATTTCCTGGCGCGGTACGGCGTCCCGCGCCACCCCCGCGACCTTTTGACCATGCCCTGCATCCGCCACCGCTTTCCCAGCGGCGCGATGATCGTTCCGGAGTTCGAGAAGGACGGCGAGATCATCCGCGTGTCGCCCGAAGGGCCGCTGGTCACCTCGTCGTCGGAACTGGAGATCCGCGCCGCCGAGGAGGGGCTGGGCGTGGTGATGAGCTTCGAGGGCCTGCTGGCGCCGGCGGTGGCGGCCGGCCGGCTGGTTCCGGTGCTGGAGGACTGGAACCCGCCCTTCGACGGCCCTTTCCTCTACTATCCCAGCCGCCGACACATGCCCGCCCCGCTGCGGGCCTTCGTCGACTTCCTGCGGGCCCGCCGGACGGGAACCCCGGCGGGAAATTGAATCTTCTCCGGCGTTTGCCGCCTGTTCACCGTCGGCTGTCATGCTGACCGGCGATAAAACGAGGGGCAATCGCCGATGACCGTCCACAGCCGCATCGCCGCCCGCCTGGGCGGGGCGCTCGCCCGCGCCGCCGCGCGCCTGCGCGGGATCGGCTCCGACACCCGCGGCGGCATCGCCGTCTGGGTGGCCCTGAGCATCCTGCCGCTGTCGATCCTGACGTTCGGCGTGGTCGACATCAGCCGCATGAGCCTGGAGAAGCGGCGTCTGCAGGACGCCCTGGACGCCGCGACCCTGATCGCCGCCCGCACCACCGCCACCGACACGGCCACCCTGACCTTGACCGGCAGCGCCGCCCTCACGGCGGAGCTCGGCGTGACGCCGACCTCGTCGACCTTCTATGTCGACTCCAACAAGGAGGTCGTGGGCGAGGCGACGATCTCGATAGACCCGATCATTCTGGACCTGGTGACCAACACCAAGAAGCTGTCGACCAGCGCCAAGTCCTACGTCGTGCGTTCGTCGAAGAACCTGGAAGTGGCGCTGGTGCTCGACATCACCGGCTCGATGTCCGGGACCATCCGCATCGACGCGCTGAAGACCGCCGCCTCCGACCTGATCGACACCGTCGTGCAGGACGTGCAGACCCCCTACTATTCCAAGGTCGCGATCGTTCCCTATTCGATCGGCGTCAATGTGGGGACCTACGCCGACAACGTGCGCGGCGCCATTCCGTCCAGCACCCTGAGCAGCGCGGCCTGGTACAGCGCGACCAAGACGATCTCGGCCTACACCAAGGGCTCGCCGACGACGATCACCACCTCGGCCACCCACGGCCTGGCGACGGGCGACTACGTCTACATCACCGGCACCGGCACGAGTTACCTGAACTCGAAGATCCTGCAGGTGACGAGCGTGCCGTCGACGACCACCTTCAAGGTCACGCCCAGCAGCAGCATCAGCAGCGCGGGCTCGGCCGGCACGGTCTACAAGTGCCTGACCTCGACCTGCTCGGTCGTGGTCACCACCGCCGCGACGCACAACTTCCAGACCGGCGACCAGGTGCTGCTGACCGGGATCAGCGGCATGACGGCGCTGAACAACAAGACGCCGACGATCACCTACAAGACCACGACCACCTTCGACACCAACATCGTCGGCACCTCGTACAGCACCGCAGGAACCGGCGGCGCGGGCTCGTGCTACAGCACCTCGCGCTCGGACATCAGCTGCGCCTTCCTCAACTTCACCAGCGCCAGCAACACCAGCGAGAGCTTCCCGATCAGCACCTGCGCCACCGAGCGCACGGGCACCTACGCCTACACCGACGACGCGCCGAGCACATCGTATGTGGGCCGCAACTATCCGGCCTCGACCTCGTACGGGGCCAGCTCGACCAACCCCTGCCCGACGGCCACCATCACCCCGCTGAGCACCGACAAGACCTCGCTGAAGGCCCAGATCACCGCGCTGTCGGTGGGCGGCTCGACGGCGGGCCAGATCGGCCTGGCCTGGGGCTGGTACATGGTGTCGCCGAACTTCTCGTACCTGTGGTCCAGCAGCACCCAGAAACCGGCCGCCTACGGCGCGGAAGACCTGATGAAGGTGGTCGTGCTGATGACCGACGGCGCCTTCAACACCAACTACTGCAAGGGCGTGATCGCCAAGGACGCGGGCTCGGGCTCGGGCTCCAGCGCCGACCACATCAACTGCGCGGCCACCAACGGCGACGCCTTCGAGCAGGCCAAGACGCTGTGCACCAAGATGAAGGCCAAGAACATCGTCATCTACACGGTGGGCTTCGACGTCGGCAGCGACGCCACCGCCAAGTCGATGCTCAGCGCCTGCGCCACCAGCAGCGACTACGCCTACTTCCCGTCCACCGGCACCGAGCTGAAGACCGCCTTCAAGGCCATCTCCCAGCAGATCTCCGCCCTACGCATCGCCCAATAGCGAGCCAAGTAGCGACGCCGAGAACGGCCATGAAAAAAGGCCCCGTCCAAGAGGACGGGGCCTTTGTCTTTCGCGGATCCCGCGGGCCTCGATCAGGCCAGCTTGATCTCGCGCAGGCGCTGCTGGAGGAACTCGTCGGCGGTGATCGACTCCGGATAGCGGTCCGGGTTCTCCTCCGTGACGCAGTTGGTCAGGGTCTTGATCTCATAATCCGACGCGAAGTGCAGGAAGAACGGCGTCGAGTAGCGCGGCACGCCGCGGCGCTCGGGCGGTGGGTTCTGCACGCGGTGGATCGTCGAGGGCAGGACGTGGTTGGTCAGGCGCTCGAGCATGTCGCCGATGTTGATGACGATGCAGCCCGGCGGCGGGTTGATCGGCAGCCACTCGCCGTTCTTGTCGAGCAGCTCGAGACCGCCCTCTTCGGCGCCCAGCAGCAGGGTGATGGTGTTGATGTCGCCGTGGGCGCCGGCGCGAACGCCCGTGGCGTCCTGCGGGATCGGCGGATAGTGCAGCAGGCGCAGCACCGAGTTGCCGTTCTCGACGGTCGGCTTGAAGAAGTCACGCTCCAGCTTGAGATAGGTGGCGATGGCCTCCAGCACCTTGCCGCCCATGCTGTCGAGCGCGTTGTAGAGCCAGCTGACGTCGTGCTTGAAGGCCGGGATCTCGGCCGGCCAGACGTTGTCGGCCATGGTGGCGCGGAAGCGGTGGCTGGGCGGCAGGTCGCGGCCCATGTGCCAGAATTCCTTCAGGTCGTGGTGCGTGGCGCCCTTGGCCGTCTCGACCCCGAAGGGGATATAGCCGCGCGCGCCGCCCTTGACCCCGGCGTACTGCTTCTTGGTGTCGACCGGCAGGGCGAAGAAGGCCTTGGCGTCGTCCACCGCCGCGTCGATGCGATCCTGCGGCAGGTCGTATTCCGAGAGCACCGCGAAGCCATAGCGCTCGAACGAGGCGCCCAGCTCCTTGGAGAAGCGGTCGAAGTCCTTGCTGTAGAGGGTGAACGAGACGGGCTCGATGGCGGATGCGGACACGGTTGGCCTTCGAAGTGAGAAAAACGGGCGGAGTTTTAGTAAGACGGGCCTTACTACACCCAAGAGGCGGCGGAACGAAGGCCGTTCATCCCCCGCTCATGTCGTTTGTCGGAACTTGACCATAAACGGGCGCGTTTGCCCGGCTTAGCGTACACCCGGACAACAGGTATCGACAGGATACACGCCATGACGACCCCCAAGACCGCCCTCCGCGTCGCCGCGCTCTCCCGCGCCGCGGCCTTGGGCGCCCTCCTGATCGGCGCGGGCGCCATGACCGCCTGCACCACCACCGACCCGTACACCGGCATGCCGGTGCGCAACAACACCGGCACCGGGGCCCTGGCCGGAGCCGGCATCGGCGCGGCCCTGGGCTACCTGACCAACACCGGCAAGGGCGAGCAGGGCCGCAAGAACGCCCTGATCGGGGCCGGCATCGGCGCCCTGGCCGGCGGCGCCGCCGGCAACTACATGGACCGCCAGCAGGCCGACTTCCGCCGCAGCCTGGAAGGCTCCGGCGTGATGATCCGCCGCAACGGCGACCAGATCGTGCTGGTCATGCCCAGCGACGTGACCTTCGCCGTCGACAAGTCGGACGTGCAGCCGCAGTTCACCCGCGTGCTCGACGACGTGGCCCGCACCCTGAACGCCTACCCGCAGACCACGATCGACGTGGTCGGCCACGCCGACTCCAGCGGCCCCGACGACTACAATCAGGCCCTGTCGGAGCGCCGCGCCGGCTCGGTGGCAGCCTATCTGACCGGTCCCGGCCGCGTGCTGCCCGACCGCCTGTTCGTGGCCGGCCAGGGCGAGCGCCAGCCGATCGCCAGCAACGACACCGCCGAGGGCCGCGCCCAGAACCGCCGGGTCGAGATCATCCTGCGCCCGCTGACCCAGTAGGCGGACCGCACGTCCGATCGAGGACGGGCGATAGAGGGCGGGACGGCTTGACCAGCCGCCCCGCCCTTCGCTTTACAGGGCCCATGAAGACCCGCGCCGACCTCTTCGCCTTCTTCGACGCCCACGGCGTCGACCATTCCACCCTCGACCACCCGCCGGTGTTCCGCGTCGAGGAGGGGCTCGAGATCAAGAAGGCCCTGCCCGGCGGCCACACCAAGAACCTGTTCCTCAAGGACGCCAAGGGCCAGCTGTGGCTGATCTCGGCGCTGGGCGAGACGACGATCGACCTCAAGAAGCTCCACCACGTGATCGGCTCGGGCCGGCTGTCGTTCGGCCCCGAGGCGATGATGGTCGAGACCCTGGGCGTGACGCCCGGCTCGGTCACCGCCTTCGGCCTGCTCAACGACGGCGAGCGCCGCGTCCGCTTCGTGCTCGACAAGGCCCTGGGCGAGGCCGACCCGGTGAACTTCCACCCGCTGAAGAACGACGCCACCACCGCCGTCAGCCAGGCCGGCTTCCGCAGGTTCCTGGCGGCGCTGGGGATCGAGCCGATGATCGTCGACTTCGAGGCCATGGCGGTCGTCGGCGGCTGAGGCCCTTCCGACGCCCCCTTGCGCATCACAACCGCTAGTCGCACCCTCCCGCCAACGACATCGATGGGAGGCGTCCGATGAGTTTTCTGCCGATCACCTCGGTTCTGTGCGTGGCCAGCGTCGTGGGGCTGGTGGTTCTCAGCGTTCCGGTGGCCAAGCGCCGCTTCAGCGCCGGGATCACCCTAGGCGAGGGCGGCGACCCGGTGCTGGTCGGCCGCATGCGCGCCCACGGCAACTTCATCGAGTACATGCCGCTGGGCCTGATCGCCGTGGGCCTGGCCGAGGCGGAGGGCGCGCCGACGGCCCTGGTGCTGGCCAGCGCGATCGCGCTCGGAACGGGCCGGCTGGTCCATGCGATCGGCATGCTGACCGGCGCCAAGGTGCCCCCGCGGGCCATCGGCATGGTGCTGACCTGGCTCGGCCTGCTGGGCGCCGCCGGCGGCGTGCTGGCGGCGATGCTTTTCTAAGGCGCAACGGGCGATTGCGAAGCGGCCCGGCAAGGACCATCTTGCAGCGCTGAACGACCCGCGCGTGAGAGAAGACCGCCTATGTCCCTGATCGGTGAAAAGCCCGCCCCCATCCAGGCCAGCGGCGGCAAGAGCGAGCACATCAAGGACGGAACCGACGCCAGCTTCATGACCGACGTCATCGAGGCCTCCAAGACCCAGCCGGTGATCGTCGACTTCTGGGCCACCTGGTGCGGCCCGTGCCGCCAGCTGACCCCGGCCCTGGAGAAGGTGGTCAACGCCGCCAAGGGCGCGGTGAAGCTGGTCAAGATCGACGTCGACAAGAACCCGGGCTTCGCCGGCCAGCTGCGCGTGCAGTCGATCCCCACCGTCTACGCCTTCGTCGACGGCCAGCCGGTCGACGGCTTCCAGGGCGCGCTGCCGGAAAGCCAGATCCAGCAGTTCGTCGAGCGCATCTCGGGCCCGCCGGCCGCCGGCGCGGTCGACCAGCTGCTGTCGATGGCCAAGGAGAGCATGGACGTCGAGGATCTGGGCGGCGCGGCCCAGGCCTACGCCCAGGTGCTGCAGATGGAGCCCGACAACATCAAGGCGCTGGGCGGCCTGGCCCGCGTCTACCTGGCCGGCGGCGACATCGAGCGCGCGGCCGAGATCGCCGCCATGGCGCCCGAGACCGCCAAGGATCCGGACCTGGAGAGCGTGCGCGCGGCCCTGAAGCTCGCCGAGGCGGCTCCGTCCGAGACGGCCGCCTTCGAGCAGCGCCTGGCTGCGAACGCCGACGACCACGAGGCCCGTTTCGAGCTGGCCAAGGCCCTGGCCGGCGCCGGCCGCCTGGAGGCCGCCTGCGATCACCTGCTGACCATCATCCAGCGCGACCGCGCCTGGAACGACGAGGCGGCCCGCAAGCAGCTGCTGACCGTGTTCGAGGCCGCCGGCCCGACCTCGGAAGTGGCCAAGCAGGGCCGCAAGCGGCTGTCGGCGATCCTCTTCAGCTAGGAAACCGAAGCGGGATCACGCGTTCACAAGTCCAGTCAAGGAGGCCGCCATGCCGGGCGTTTACCGGAAGACCCTCGATTTGCCGCTGGTAATTCCCGTGTTCCCGCTGGACGGCGCCCTGCTGTTGCCGGGCGGCCAGCTGCCGCTGAACATCTTCGAGCCCCGCTACCTGAACATGCTGGACGACGCCATGTCGGGCGAGCGGATCATCGGCATGGTGCAGACGAGGGCCGGCGGCGACGTCCAGCGCCCGGCCCTGGCCCCGGTGGGCTGCGCGGGCCGGGTGACCAGCTTCGCCGAGACCAGCGACGGCCGCTACCTGATCACCCTGACCGGCGTGGCGCGGTTCCGGCTGGGCGAGGAGCTGCCGGTGCGCACGCCCTATCGGCAGGTGCGCGCCGATTTCACCCCCTACGATCTTGACCTGCACGAAGACCAGCAGGAGGCGGTCGGCGACGGCGCGCCGCTGCTGGACGCCCTGCGCCGTTATCTCGACCACCGCGGGCTGGCCATCGACTGGGGCGAGGCCCAGGCCGCGCCGTCGGACGCCCTGATCAACAGCCTGGCCATGGCCCTGCCGTTCGATCCGCTGGAGAAGCAGGCCCTGCTGGAGGCCCGCACCATCGCCGACCGCCGCCGCACCCTGGTGACCCTGCTCGAGATCGACGCCGCCCAGGACGACGACGAGCCGCCGTCGGTGCAGTAGGCGGCGGGCCTCTAAGGACGCACGGGCTCCCTCAGGGCTTCACCGCATCCCAAGCGGCGACCTGGTAGCCGTTCTCCGACAGGCACTGGGCCACGGCGGCCTTGTGCTGCTCGTCGCGGGCGGCGCGCTGGCTCTTGGTCCCTTTGGCCTTGTCGTAGGGAACCTTGAGCACCAGGCCCGTCGGGCCGGGCGGCAAGTCGCGGGCGGCCGCGCTGGCGGGGTGCACCTTGAAGCCGCTGGTCTTGCCGGCGCGCACCTCATCGCGGCACGAGGCGAAGGTGCTGGCGAAGGCCTTTTCGTCGGCGGCGTTGGTCGCCAGGCGCGGGGAATAGCCGCCGCCTCCGCCCATGGAGCCGCAAGCGGCCAGGGTCATGACGCTGGTGGCCACGGCGGCGGCCAGGAAGGTCCGTTCGGTGACGGTCATGTCGCAGATCCGAGATCGTTGTTATCGCTTCTGCGACAACCGCGACCTTGCGCCGGTGGTTCCGTCCGGGGGTTTGCAGATTGCATACCCCGATCTAGAACAGCGCCATGACCGCCGCTCCTCCGCCTCCGCCCGTCGATGTCGATCCGCGCCTGCTGGAGGTGCTGGTCTGCCCGGTGACCCGCGCGCCGCTGTTCTACGACCGCGCCCGCGGCGAGCTGGTCAGCCACACGGCCAAGCTGGCCTATCCGATCCGCGACGGCGTGCCGATCATGCTGCCGGAAGAAGCCCGTAGCCTGGCGGACGGGGAGTAAGACCCCCTCCGGCCCTTCGGGCCACCTCCCCCGGAGGGGGAGGATCGAACCGCCCAGATGCTCCCCCTCTGGGGGAGCTGTCGCGCAGCGACTGAGGGGGTTTCTACAGCGCCGTCCCCCGCAGCAGCTTGGGCAGGTCGCCCACACCGCCGCCGGCCTCGTGCATGAAGAACCGGCGCGCCGGGGCGATGCGGTTGACCGCCGCCATGCCGACGCCGCGCGCCAGGCGCAGCAGCGGATTGTCGTTCGAGAACAGGCGCACGAAGCCGTCGAAGGCCAGGGCGTTGGTGACGTTGTCGAACCGCCGCCAGCGGGCGTAGCGCTCCAGGGTCGCCTCGGCGCCGATGTCTTCGCCGTTGCGGACCGCGTCGACCAGCACCTCGGCCAGGGCCGCCGCGTCCTTGAGACCGAGATTGAGCCCCTGCCCCGCGATCGGATGCACCCCGTGGGCGGCGTCGCCGATCAAGGCCAGGCGCGGCGCGGTGATCCGCTCGGCCAGCAGCAGCGACAGCGGATAGACGAACACCGGCCCGGCCATCTCGACCTGGCCCAGGAAGTCGCCGAACCGGCGCATCAGGTGGGCGTGGAAGGCCTCGGGCGAAGCATGGCGCAGGGTCTCGCCGCGCGCGGTGCTCTCGGTCCAGACCAGGCTGGCGCGGTTGTCGGTCAGCGGCAGGATCGCGAACGGGCCGCTGGGCAGGAAATATTCGTGCGCCACGCCCTCGTGGGGATGCTGCATCTTCACGGTGGCGACGACGCCGCTCTGGCCATAACCCCAGCCGATGTCGCCGATGCCGGCCGCCTTGCGCAGGGCCGAGCCGCGGCCTTCGGCGCTGACCGCCAGCGACGCGCTCAGCACCCGGCCGTCGGTGAGGGTCACGCGGGCTTCGGAGGCGTCGACCTCGAGGTCGGCCGCGCCGGCCGGGGCGATGACCTCCAGGCCCTTGTCCAGCGCCGTCTTCGACAGGGCCGCGCGGATCTGGCGGTTCTCGATCAGGTAGCCCAGGGGCTCGCCTTCAGAGCGGTCGGCGATCTCGCCGCTGTCGAAGCGCAGGAAGAAGGGCGACGGCTTTCCGGCGGCCGCGCCCGGCGCCTTGCCGTCGGTGACCAGGATCTGCTCGATGCGCTGGGCGTGGGGCGCCAGGGCCTCGCCGGCGCCGATCGCCCGCCACTGGCGGAACGAGGAATAGGCGATGGCCGACGAACGGCCGTCGAAGCTCGGCGCCAGCTGGGCGCCGAAGGGCTGCGGATCGACCAGCAGCGGCCTGATCCCGCCGGAAGCGAGGGCGAGCGCCAGGGTGGTTCCGGCCATGCCGGCCCCGGCGATGATGACGTCGGCGTCGTGCTTGCGCATGGCGTGGGTATGCGCCCGGCGCGGGCGGCCTGTCCAGTTGGACGAAGCGTCCGACGGACCCTTACGCGGCCGCCCCTCTGCATCGCCCGCCGGCCCTTCCGCAAGATTATTCCCCCAAGCGCGGCCACACGCCGCTCGGTTTGCAAAACCCTGCCCTTGCCTACCGGCGTTCCGGAGCGTAACGGGACGGCGCATTTCCCCTTGTCGGGGCTGAAGGATTGGAGACTGCGATGGGTTACCGGGTCGCCGTGGTCGGCGCCACGGGCAACGTGGGCCGCGAGATGTTCAACATCCTCGAGGAAGTGAAATTCCCCGTGGAGAAGATGCACGCCATCGCCTCGCGCAAATCCATCGGCACCGAGGTCTCGTTCGGCGCCCAGATCCTCAAGTGCGAGGACCTGGAGCAGTTCGACTTCTCGAAGGTCGACATCGTGCTGATGAGCGCCGGCGGGTCGATCTCGGCCGCATGGGGCGAGAAGATCGGCGCGGCCGGCCCGATCGTCATCGACAACTCCAGCCACTTCCGGATGGACCCGGACGTGCCGCTGGTGGTGCCGGAAGTGAACCCGGACGCCGTCAACAGCATCCCCAAGAACATCATCGCCAACCCCAACTGCTCGACCGCCCAGCTGGTGGTGGCCCTGAAGCCGCTGCACGACGAGGTGCCGATCAAGCGCGTGGTGGTGTCGACCTACCAGTCGGTTTCCGGCGCGGGCAAGGAAGGCATGGACGAGCTGTGGGACCAGACCAAGGGCGTCTTCGTCCTGGGCGCGCCCGAGCCGAAGAAGTTCACCAAGCAGATCGCCTTCAACGTCATCCCCCACATCGACGTCTTCATGGACGACGGCTTCACCAAGGAAGAGTGGAAGATGACCGTCGAGACCCAGAAGATCCTGGATCCGGCCATCCAGCTGGTCGCCACCTGCGTGCGCGTGCCGGTGATGGTGGGCCACTCGGAGTCGGTCAACATCGAGTTCACCGGTCCGCTGGACGAGGACGACGCCCGCGAGATCCTGCGCGACGCCGACGGGATCGTCGTGGTCGATAAGCGCGAGAACGGCGGCTACATCACGCCGAAGGAAAGCCAGGGCGAGTTCCCGGTCTACGTGTCGCGCATCCGCAAGGACCCGACCGTCGAGCACGGCATCGCCCTGTGGTGCGTGGCCGACAACCTCCGAAAGGGCGCGGCCCTGAACGCCGTGCAGATCGCCCAGCTGCTGCACGACAAGGGCCTGATCAAGCAGAAGACCCTGGCCTAGAGAACGACCGCCCCGTCGTCCTTCCGCCAGCGGAGGGACGACGGAAAGCGCTTTCGAGCGATTGTCGCACCTCTCCGCAAGAAGCGGGCGGACGCCGGGATCACCCTCTGTCAGATCCCCCCGCGAAAGGTGCGGCCCATCATGACTTCCGGTTCCATCAGCAGCCCTTCCGGCGACACGCGTTCGGCCTATCTGGCCGGCGCCGGCTGCTATGTGCTGTGGGGCTTCCTGCCCCTCTATTTCCACATCATGGCGGGGCTCGGCGTCACCTCGTTCGAGATGATCGCCCACCGGACGCTGTGGTCGGTGATCTGGGCCGCCGGCCTAGTGCTGATCGCCCGCCAGGGCGGCCAGGCGGCGGCGGTGCTGCGCCAGCCCAAGACCCTGGCCCTGCTGGCCCTGTCGACCCTGGCGATCTTCGGCAACTGGACGATCTACGTGCTGGCGGTGAACGCCGGCCGGGTGATCGAGGCCAGCCTCGGCTACTATATCAACCCGCTGATGAACATGGCGGCCGGCGCCCTGCTGTTCCGCGAGCGGATGAGCACCGAGGGCAAGATCGCCATCGGCCTGGCGGCCGTGGGCGTGGCCATCCAGACGGTCGCCCTGGGCCACCTGCCGCTGGTGTCGCTGGGCCTGGCCCTGAGCTTCTGCATCTACGGCATCGTGCGCAAGCAGGTGAAGGCCGACGCCCAGACCGGCCTCTTCATCGAGTGCGCCTATCTGGCGCTCCCGGGGCTGCTCTATGTCTGGCATCTGCAGGCCAGCGGCGCGGGCCACTTCACCCAGGGTCCCGGCACGGCGATCCTGCTGCTGCTCGCGGGCCCGGCCACGGTGATCCCGCTGGCGCTGTTCGCCTGGTCGGCCCGCCGCTTGCCGCTCAGCGCGCTGGGCTTCCTGCAGTTCATCGCCCCCACCCTGCAGTTCCTGCTCGGCGTTTTCCTGGGCGAGGCCTTCACGCCGCTGCGGGCGCTGTCGTTCGTGTTCATCTGGCTGGGGGTGGCGGTGTTCGCCTACGGCGCCTGGAAAAGGCTCAGGACGGCGCCCGCCGCGGCCTGAGAACCTCGGGCCGGGCGATGCGTTGGTCAATTTGTCGCATGTCCGCCGGCGCTTAAGCTGGCGGCAACGGACGCGATTGCAGGTATGCCCGCAGTCTTTCGTAGGGGGAAACCATGTCCACGGACGCCGTCACCACGCCCAACCTCGCCGCCGTGCTCGAGGCCCTTTCCGTCGAGATGTCGCTGGCGGCCGAGGCCTGCGGCCACCTCGACAGCGCCCTGGGCAAGATCCTCGAGAACACCCCGCCGGAATCGCGCCTGGCCGTGATGCAGGAACTGCACACGGTCGACCACCTGGCCCAGCACATCACCGCCATCACCGACTTCACCAGCAAGCTGGTGCAGGCCGCGCCCGACGGCGTGCCGCTGGAAGTGCAGGAAGCGCTGGCGACGATCACGCTGGGCGCCGTGGCCGAGCGGCTGAGGGGCCGGCTTGGCGTCTGAGGCGCCTTGCGTCCTTCGAGGCTCGGCTTCGCCCCGCGCCTCAGGATGAGGAATTCAGTGCAATAAGCCCCTCATCCTGAGGCGCCCGCGCAGCGGGCCTCGAAGGACGTAGGACTCACAAACTCGCGTACGCCGCCTTGATCAGGCTGACCGCGCGCGGGTCGCCGATCAACTCGTTGCCCTGGCGGTTCATCACATAGGCGCCGGAAACGCCGGTCTTCGGATCGGCGAAGGCGCACGATCCGCCCCAGCCGGAGTGGCCGAAGGCGTCCGGCGTGGGGCCGTAGAAGAAGTTGGGCGTGTTGCGCATGAAGCCCGCGCCCCAGCTGATCTCGTAGGGCAGCACCAGGTCCTGGCCGGCGATGCGCTCGGCCCGAGCCAGCTCCATCGCCTCCGGCGACAGCACCTTGACGCCGTCCAGCGTTCCGCCGCTGGCCAGGGCGCCCATCAGGCGCGCCAGGGCCGGAGCGGTGGCGTGGCCGTTGGCCGAGGGGATCTCGGCCCGCCGCCACTCGCCCGTGCCGCGGCCGCCGGGGGCCGCCCACTTGGTCATGAAGGCGGCGCGGATGGCGTCGTTGATCTCGCCGAACTTGGGGAAGGCGGTCGGCCGCATCAGGTCGGCGCAGCGCCCGTGCTCGCTGTCGGGCAGGCCGATCCACAGATCGAGGCCCAGCGGAATCGCCAGGTCCTCGCGCAGCGCCGTTCCCATGGTGCGGCCGTCGACCCGGCGGAAGATCTCGCCGGCCGTGTAGCCGAAGGTCACCGGGTGATAGCCGCTGGCCGAACCGACCGGCCACAGCGGGGCCATGGCGGCCAGCTTCGCCGTCGTCGCTTCCCAGTCGAACCAGATGGCCGGATCGACCTCGTCGAGGAAACCCGAAAGCCCGTCCTGGTGCGACATCACCTGGCCGACGGTGACGGCCTCCTTGCCGTTCTGCGCGAACTCCGGCCAGACCGAGGCGACGCTCGTGTCGTAGGACAGCTTGCCCTGGTCCACGAGGCGGGCGACCAGCAGGGCGGCGACGGCCTTGGTGGTCGAGAACAGCGGCGTCAGGGTGTCGGGGCCGAAGGCGACCTCGCGCTTGCGGTCGGCGAAGCCGGCCATCAGGTCGACGACGATCTCGCCGTCGATGGCCAGGGTGAAGCGCGCGCCCAGTTCCCCACCGCCCGGCGAGGCCGGGTCGAAATTGGCCTCGAAGGCGTCATAGACCTGGGCGAAGGGGGCGGGACAAACGCCGGTGATGTCGAGGCTCATGGCTTTTGCTCTAGCCCGGCGCGCCCGGGTTTGTCATCCGAAGGACAGTCCCCCGCGTAACGGAGCCCGCCGATGAAGCCCGACATCCTGCAGCTCAAGGCCCTGTCGCCCCAGCTCGAAGCCGGCCTGGAGGCGGCCTACGCCGTCCACCGCCCCTATCGCGCCGCCGATCCCGACGCGCTGATCGAAGACGTCGCGCCGAATATCCGGGGCCTCGTCACCGGCGGCGACCTGGGCGTGCCCGACGCCCTGTGGGACCGCCTGCCGGCGCTGGAGATCGTGGCGGTGCACGGTGTCGGCCTCGACAAGGTGGACCTGCCCCGCGCCGCCGCCCGGGGCGTCGCCGTGACCACGACGCCGGGCGTCCTCACCGAGGACGTCGCAGAACTGGCGATCGGGCTCTGGTTATCCCTGTCTCGCCGGATGGTGAGCGCCGACCGCTATGTGCGCGAGGGACGTTGGCCAAAGGCCGAGCGCCTGTCCCTGGCGCGGCGGGCGACGGGGCGGACGGTGGGGATCCTGGGCCTTGGCCAGATCGGCAAGGCGATCGCGGCGATGGCGACGCCGTTCGCGGCGAGCATCGCCTATCACAGCCGCAGGCCTGTAGAGGGCGTCCCCTACGCCTACCACGCCAGCCCCCTGGACCTGGCGGCGGCGGTGGACGTGCTGTTCCTGGTCACGCCCGGCGACGCCGGCCCGCTGGTCGACGCGGCGGTACTGGAGGCGCTGGGACCCGACGGCCTGCTGATCAACGTGGCGCGCGGCTCGGTGGTGGACGAGGCGGCCCTGGTCGCGGCCCTGGCGGACGGAACGATCGCCGGCGCGGGGCTGGACGTGTTCGAAGACGAGCCGAACGTCCCGGCGGCACTGCTGACGATGGAAAACGTGGTGCTCCAACCACACCGGGGCAGCGCCACGGAAGAAGCCCGCAACGCGATGGCGGCGCTGGTGCTGGAGAACCTGGAGCGGCATTTCGAGAGATGAGCGCCGCCCGGACCGGAACGCGGCATGTGTCCGAGCCAACTTGCCGGGTCAGCCGGCCAGCATCAGTATGAAAACATGGAAACGCCGCCGCCGACCTGTTGCGAAGCGCTCAAAGACTACAGCTCGACGCGACGTTGGTTCTCCAATGAAGAGCTCATGTCGGGCGACTATGTGCTGCCGCCCCAGGTCCAATGGGTTCCGAACGCAGGCTACGGCATCGGCGTCATCGGGATACATTACTGCCCTTGGTGCGGCGGCAAGCTTCCCAGTCCCCTGAGCGAGATCTGAAGCCCGCTTCGCCTTCGGGCGGACGCCGCCCCTTAGGCCAACCGCTCGATCCGCACGGTCGGCGAGGTCTGCTTGATCCGCGCCGCCATGGCCACGATCGGCAGTTCCGGCGCGTTCCAGATGTTGGCGGCGGTGACCGTCTCGGCGACGCCGCCGACGGCGCGGGCCAGGCCGTAGGACAGGGTCTGGCCCTCGAGGATCGAGGCGGCGAACAGGGCGGTCAGCAGATCGCCGGTGCCGCTGGGCGAGCGTTCGGCCTTGGCGTGGGCGGCCAGCCAGGCCTCCTTGCGGTCGGCGTAGACGACGCCGATCTCGGCCCCGCGCTGCACCGACGAGACCAGCACCGGCTTGTTCAGCAGGCGGGCGGCGCGCACGGCCCCGGCCGGGTCGCGCACCTCGGCGCCGGTCAGGCGCTGAAGTTCCCAGGCGTTGGGGGCGACAATATCGGCGCGGGGGATCAGGTCGGCGGCGATGGCGTCGGCCACCTCGGCGGGCACGTAGAGGCCCTTGCCGGCGTCGCCCATGGTCGGGTCGACGATGATGGTCGGCTTGCGGGCGGCGGCGCCGTCGCGTGGCGCGGCGCGCACGGCGTCGATAGCCCGGGCGGCCGCGCGCACCTGGGCGGCGCTGGCGAAATAGCCGGTGATGACGAGGTCGGTCAGGCCGAACAGGCCGTTGGCCTCAAGCCCGTCGAGCATGCCCTCGACCACCTCGATCGGCACCGGCGCGCCGCCGGGGACGCCCCAGCCGGGATGGCGGCCGTAGAGCACGGTGGGAACCACCATGGTGTCGATGCGAAACTGCGTCAGCGCCGCGGCCTGGGCGGTGGCGCCCACCTGGCTGCCGGCGACGTGACTGGAAATGAGAAGCGCGAGCGGCATGGGCAAAGCAGTTAGCCGAGCCCGTGGAACTTGAACAGGGCGTCACGGTGGCAAAACCGAGACCCCTCGACACGCGATGATCGACGGATCCAAAAACGCCCGTTATGGCTGAGCTTGTGACCCAACGTTGCAGCACCTGCGGCTTCCGCTCAGACGTCGAAGGCTTCTTCCGCGAGGAGTGGAGCGGTTTTCGGAGTCGTGACGCCTGGGTCTGCGAAGGCTGCCTGCCCTTCCGCCCGGATCGGTCGGACGAGCACGCCCTGGCCGGGTTCGCGACCGGCCTGGTGCTGACGGCGTTCTTCGCCGGCGCCTATGTCTACAGCTTCGGGACCATACCCGAAGGACTGGCCCTAGTGGCCGGCGCGGGCCTGAGCCTGCGGTTCAACATCCTGATCCACGAACTGGCCCACGCCCTGGCCGCCCGCGCCCTAGGGGCGCCGGTTCCGATCATCCGCGTCGGCGGCGGCCCGACCGTCTGGTCGAGCGCCTTGCTGGGCGCGCGGTTCGAGTGGCGCCGCCACGCCTTCCTTGGCGGCGAGGTGCATCACATGTCGGGAGGACGCCTGACCACGGCCCTGATCGCCCTGGCCGGCCCGCTCTCCAACCTACTGCTGGCGGTGCTATTCGGCGCCCTGCCGGCGCTGATCGACACCACCGGAGACGATCACGCGCTGGCGGCCGCCTGCCTGGGCGCCGTGGTCAGCAACGTGCTGCTGGGGCTGGGCAATCTTCGCCCCTTCCAGGTCGTCCACAAGGACGGGACGCGCGGCTATTCAGACGGCGGCTGGATTCTCGACTGCCTGCGTCCTCGCCCGCGCCCGTCCAAGGACGAAAAACTGGCCTGGCGGGCCGCGCGCCTGGTGCGGTCGGGTCGTCGGCGCGAAGGCCTGGCTCTCTACGAGACGCTGCTGGCCAGCCATCCCGACGATGCCTGCCTGATCAACACCCTGCTGCACGAGACCGATCTCGAACACGGCCCGGACGCCGCCCTCGAGCGCTATGCGCGGCTGCCCAACACCGAGGCGCTGGAAGCCGACCTCGATCCCCTGCTGCGCGCCAACCTGGTGTGGATGGCCCTGAAGGCCGGCGGCGAGGCCAGGCTCCGGCAGGCCGAACGCTTAGCCCCGCTGGACCTAGACGCCGCCTTTGTCGTGATCCCGGCCACCCAGGGGGCGCTGGAGGTCCGGCGCGGCGCGCCCGAGATCGGCGAGCCGCTGCTGCTACGCGCCCTGCGGGACGAGACGGTTCCGCCCACCGATCGCGCCGCATTGTGCGCCTTCCTGGCCGAGGGCCGGCGGATGCGGGGCAACGAGGCGACCGCCGGCGCCTTTGAGGCGCTGGCCCGGCGGCTGCTGGACGGCGATCCGACGACAAAAAGGCCCGCTCCGAAGAGCGGGCTTTCCGTCGAACGGCTGGAGCCTGCCGCGCAGGCTCCAGATCTCAGACGCCAGGGGCGCCCTTAGTAGCGGTAGTGGTCCGGCTTGAACGGGCCGGCTTCCGGCACGCCGATGTAGTCGGCCTGTTCCTTGTTCAGCTTCGAGAGCTTGGCGCCCAGCTTCTCCAGATGGAGGAAGGCGACCTTCTCGTCGAGGTGCTTGGGCAGGGTGTAGACCTCGTTCTTGTACGCGGCCTTGTTGGTCCACAGCTCGATCTGGGCCAGGGTCTGA
Organism: Caulobacter sp.; assembly: GCA_047607095.1. Classification (GTDB taxonomy): domain Bacteria; phylum Pseudomonadota; class Alphaproteobacteria; order Caulobacterales; family Caulobacteraceae; genus Caulobacter. The sequence goes on along the minus strand of JASGDR010000125.1, from coordinate 20,940 downwards.
TTGGTGAACGAGGCCGACATCACGAACGAGGGGTGGCCGGTGGCGTTGCCCAGGTTCACCAGGCGACCTTCCGACAGCACGATGATCTTCTTGCCATCCGGGAATTCCACGTGGTGGACCTGCGGCTTGATCTCGTCCCACTTGAAGTTGCGCAGGCCGGCGATCTGAATTTCGCTGTCGAAGTGGCCGATGTTGCAGACGATGGCGTTGTTCTTCATCTGCCGCATGTGGTCGACGGTGATGACGTCCTTGTTGCCGGTCGCGGTGACGTAGATGTCGGCCTTGCCGGCGACGTCGTCCAGGGTCTGGACCTCGTAGCCTTCCATCGCCGCCTGCAGGGCGCAGATCGGGTCGATCTCGGTGACGATCACGCGGGCGCCGCCTTGGCGCAGCGAGGCGGCCGAGCCCTTGCCCACGTCGCCGTAGCCGCAGACCACCGCGACCTTGCCCGACAGCATCACGTCGGTGCCGCGACGGATGGCGTCGACCAGGCTTTCACGGCAGCCGTACAGGTTGTCGAACTTGGACTTGGTGACGCTGTCGTTGACGTTGATGGCCGGGAACGGCAGATCGCCCTTGGCGGCCATCTGGTACAGGCGGTGCACGCCCGTGGTGGTCTCTTCCGACACGCCGCCGACGGCGTCGCGGATGGCGGTGTAGAAGCCCGGCTTTTCGGCCAGGTAGCGCTTCATCACGGTGTAGAGCGCTTCTTCTTCCTCGTTCTGCGGGTTGTCGAGGATCGAGGGATCCTTCTCGGCCTTGGGGCCCAGCACGCAAAGCAGGGTGGCGTCGCCGCCGTCGTCGAGGATCAGGTTCGGATAGCCGCCGTCGTGCCACTCGAAGATCTTGTGGGCGTATTCCCAGTACTCGACCAGGTTCTCGCCCTTGAAGGCGAAGACCGGGATGCCGGCGGCGGCGATGGCGGCCGCGGCGTGGTCCTGGGTCGAGAAGATGTTGCACGAGGCCCAGCGGACCTCGGCGCCCAGGGCGACCAGGGTCTCGATCAGCACGCCGGTCTGGATGGTCATGTGCAGGCTGCCGGCGATGCGGGCGCCCTTCAGGACCTGGGCCGGGCCGTATTCGGCGCGGGTGGCCATCAGGCCCGGCATTTCGGTCTCGGCGATGGCGAGTTCCTTGCGGCCGAAATCGGCGAGCGAGATGTCCTTGACGATGTAGTCGGCCACGGTCGGCTCCTGATCGGGGGAATTGTCTTGCCCGCCTTATAGCGTGCGGGAAAGACAGTGGCAAATTCACATAAAGATTTCCTTATGTCCGCAGGGGGCGAAACGAAACCCGTCCTGGGGGAACTGGCGTGACCCTTGCGCGCGAAGGCGTCTCAAGTGTCAAAGTGGGATCCGGGGGACTATCGAACATGCGCTCGCCGAGCCGGCCTTTCTTCAAGGCCTATGAAATCGTGGCCATCGTCGCCTTCGTGGCGGCCGCCGTCTTCGTCGGCAGCCTGAAACTCGTCTACTAAAGCCGGGGCCGGGTCCTCCGCCCGAGCCTGTCTTGGAACGAAACGGCGTCCGCCGCGCGTTGTAGGCGCATGCCGGAAGGTTCCGTTACGCCCCCGCCGCCGCCTCCGCCCGAGGTCAACGCCACGCCCCGACGCCGGTCTTGGCGCGACCTGCCGCGCGCCGCGCGCTGGGGGATCGGCGGCGCGCTGCTGATCCTGGCGGCGATCGTCGCCTTCGTCGTCTGGTTCGACTGGAACATGCTGCGCGGCCCGGTCGGCCGCTTCGCCTCGGCCCAGCTGAAGCGCGAAGTACGGATCGAAGGCGACCTGCGCGTCCATCCCTGGTCGTTCTCGCCCAAGGCCGAGGCCTACGGCCTGTATTTGGGCCAGCCCGACTGGGCGCCCAAGACCGGACCGCAGGCCGGCCACATGGCCCGCGTCGACCGCGTGGCCGTGCAGATCAAGCTGCTGCCGCTGCTGAAGGGCGACGTCATCCTGCCGCTGCTGGCGGTCGACCGGCCGGACGTGCGCCTGCTGCGCGAGGCCTCGGGCCGCGCCAACTGGACCTTCGGCGATCCGAACCGGAAGAGCGACGGCAAGGCCCTGAAGCTGCCCGCCATCCAGCACTTCATCATCAACGAGGGCCGACTGCGGGTCGAGGACCGGCAGCGCCAGGTGCTGTTCGTCGGCACGGTCAATTCCAACGAGCACGCCAGCGGCGACGGCAAGGGCCGGTTCGTGCTGGAGGGCGACGGCCAGTACAACCGCTCGCCGTTCACGGCCCGGGTGACCGGCGGCCCGCTGCTGAACATCACGCCCGACAGGCCCTACCCGTTCGACGCCCGCGTCTCGGCCGGCACCACCCGCATCGCCGCCGAGGGCTCGATCACCAAACCGTTCGACCTGAACCGGTTCGAGAGCGACCTGACCATCGCCGGCAGCGACCTGAACCGCCTCTACGGCCTGACCGGCCTGACCCTGCCCAACACCCCGCCCTACCGGATCAGCGGACGCCTGACGCGCAAGGGCGGCCGGTTCGACTTCCAGAAGTTCTCCGGGCGCATCGGCGACAGCGACGTCGACGGCGACCTGTTCGTGCTGGTCGATCGCGAGCGCCCCTACCTGGAGGCCGATCTGCGCTCCAGGCGCCTCGACTTCGACGACCTGGGCAGCCTGGTCGGCGCCGCCCCGGCGACCGGCAAGGGCGAGACCGCCTCGGCCGGCCAGAAGGTCGAGGCCGGCCAGCGCGAAGCCACCGGCCGTCTGCTGCCCGACGCCACCCTGCAGGTCGACCGCGTGCGGGCCATGGACGCCAAGGTCACCTACCGCGCCCTGGCGGTGAACGCTCCCAACCTGCCGCTGAAGAAAGTTCGGCTGGACCTGACGCTGGACAAGGGCGTGCTGAACATGGACCCGATCGCCTTCACCTTCTCGCGCGGCGATCTCGCGGGGAAGGTGCGGCTGGACGCGCGGCCGAACGTGCCGGTCACCGACCTGGACCTGCGCCTGACCAACGCCAAGCTGGAGGACTTCATTCCGCTGAAGACGGCCGGAAAGCCGGCCATCGAAGGCGGCGTCGTCGCCCGGGCCAAGCTGCGCGGGACGGGCGATTCGGTGCACCGGGCCGCAGCCTCGTCGAACGGCACGGTGACGCTGGTGGCGCCGAAGGGCCAGGTGCGCCAGGCCTTCGCCGAGCTGCTGGGCGTCAACGCCTCCAAGGGCCTGCTGATGCTGCTGTCGAAGGATCCCAAGGAGACCAGCCTGCGCTGCGCCGTGGCCAGCTTCGACGTCAGGAACGGCGTCATGCGCGCCGACAAGATCATCGCCGACACCGGCGTGGTCCTGGCCAAGGGCGAGGGCACGATCAACCTGCAGAGCGAACGGCTGGACCTGCGGATCGAGGGCGACAGCAAGAAGCCCCGCCTGGTGCGGCTGTTCATCCCGATCGAGATCAAGGGCCCGTTCGGCGCGCCGCGCATCGAACTGCAGACCGGCGGGGCCTTCGCCCAGGGCGGCGTCGCCGCGGCCCTGGCCTCGCTGGTCAACCCGCTGGCCGCCATCCTGCCGTTCGTGACCCCGGGCCTGGAAAAGGACGCCGACTGCGCGGCCCTGGTCGCCCAGGCGCGCGGCGACGGCGTGGCGGTGCGCACCACCCAGACCACCCAGGCGGGATCGAAGAAGGGCGAATGACCCGCCTGTCGCTCTTGTAACTGGCGAGACCGCCCGCTTCGCGCCAGAGTTTCAAGGGCACAACCGAGGGGACCGGCATGAAGTCTTTCGCGACAGCCATGATCGTCGTAGGCCTGTGGTTGGCGGCGGGCTCGGTCCAGGCCCAGCCCAAGCCCGCCGCGCCCCGTATCGAGACCTACAAGACGGTGGGCGAGCGCGCGCTTTCGGCCCACGTCTTCACGCCGGCGAAGGCCGCCGCCGCCCCGCGCGCGGCGGCGCTGATCTTCCACGGCGGCGGATGGAGCGTCGGCGAACCGGCCTGGACCTACGCCGCGGCCAGGGTGCTGAACGCCCAGGGCCTGGTGGCCATTCCGATCGAGTACCGGCTGTCGCGCGGCGGCGCGACCCCCGCCGACGCCCTGGCCGACGCCTGCGACGCCTTCGCCTGGGCGCGGGCCAACGCCGGACGGCTGGGGATCGATCCGGCGCGCGTGGCGGGCTACGGCGTCAGCGCCGGCGGCCAGCTGGTGGCCTCCGCCGGACTGGGCGCCTGCCCCGGCGGGGCCAAGGGTCCGGACCTGATGCTGTTGTGGTCGCCGGCCCTGGACGTGGCGCGGGACGGCTGGTTCCGCAAGCTGATGGCCGGCGGCGACCCGGCCGCGATCTCGCCCGTCAGCCTGTCGGCCAGGGGCGGACCGCCGACGGCGATCATCCAGGGCGCGGCCGACACCCTGACGCCGCTGAGCGGCGCGGAAACCTTCTGCGCCAACCTGAAGGCGGCCGGCGGGGTTTGCGAGCTCAAGGCCTATCCCCACCTCGGCCATCTGCTGACGCGCAACCTGGCCAACCAGGAAAGCGACTTCGACATCGACCCGCAGGCCGATCGCGACGGCGACGCCACGCTGAACGCCTTCCTGGCGGCGCGGGGCTATACCGCGCGGAACTAGTCTCGCCCGGCGATGTTGCCCTCCGCCGAACTCCGCCTAAGGTGGAGACGGGCATCAGGGGAGACGGGCATGAAGACCTGGATGGCGGCGGCCGCTGCGATCGCGGCGCTGGGCCTGGCGAGCGCTCCGGCGCGGGCGCAGAACGAGGACATTTCGGAAATCGTCGTCACCGCCGCCCGGCTGACGGAGTACGACCCCGTCAAGACGCCCTACGTGACGCTGAAGAAGCGCGCCGACAACCTGATCACCGTGGTGCGAGTGACCTGCGACACGCGCGACCTCAGCCAGCGGCGCAACGAGCTGAAGGCCACCCTGCGCAACATGATCAAGGCCGCGCCGGCCGCCGGCGTCGAACTGGGCCTGGGCGACGAGATCATCGGCGCTTTCGACGACACCATGCTGGACGGGGTGATCAAGCCCGATACGCGGCCCGACACCAGCCAGGCCGTGTTGGTGGTCAAGACCCGCGTCGCCCCAGGCGACAGCTTCGACGCCGCCACGGGCCGCATCATGGCCTTCGCCGACAAGACGCCGACGGTGGGCCGCACCGAGATCCTGCCCAGCGAGGCCTGGAACCTGACGCTGATCGGTCCCCAGAAACATCGGCCCGAAGTCATCACCCTGGTCGCCGAGGACGCCCGCCGCGCCTCGGCCGCCTTCGGCCCGCAATACGCGGTCTCGGTCGAGGGGCTGCAACTGCCGGTCTCGTGGTACCAGTCGGGCCCGCTGGAGCTGGCGCTGTTCATCCCCTACCGGATGACGGTGCTGCCCAAAGGGCAGAACTGACGCGAATGCTCGGTGCGAGGTCCTCGCTCCGAGGCTGTCGAGGGACGAGGTTTTCGCCTCGATCGCCGACCATCGAACCCGCCCAAGGGACGGAGCTCACCAGAACGGCTTGAGCTCCGCCAGCTCGTCCAGCGCCGCCTTGGCGTCGCGGACCAGGGCGGCCGTCGCCTCGGGCGCGGCCGACAAGCGGCCGGCGGCGTAGGCGGCTTCCGGATCGCCGTCGGCCAGGGCGGCGGCGCGGGCGAGATCCGCGCCCAGGACCGCGTCGTTGAGGCCGCCCAGGGCGTCCTGCAGCAGGCGCGTCGCCGCCGACCACCGCTCCAGCCGCTTGGGATGGCCGGGAAACAGCGGGGCCAAGGCGTCGATGGCGTAGCGCAGGCCCTTGCCGTGGATGCGCAGACGGTGGCGGGCCTCGGCGTCCAGGGCCTCGAAGTTTCCGCCGCGCGCCAGCACGTCCTTGGACAGCGCCTTGAGCCGGTGGGCCGCGAAGGCCTCGGCCGGCGTGCGGCGGGCCTCGACGCGTTCGGGATCGTCCAGCCAGTCGCCGGTCTCCAGCCAGGCCGCGACGTCCAGCGCCAGCGGACCGAAGCGCTCCGGCCCGGCGGCCTCGATCGCACGGGCGTAGGCGCCCTGCTGGGCCTCGACCAGGGCCTTGCCCAACGCCCCCAGCCCCTCGACCGGCTGCGGGTCCGCCGAGACGGCCGGACGCCAGACGCCGGCGATGTAGACGTCGAGATCGCGGGCCGGACCCAGGGCGTCGGCCAGGGCCTTCAGCGCCTGCGACGCCGGCGTGGCGGCCAGCTTGCCGGTCAGCGGACGGAAGAGCTTGATCAGCGCCCGCAGGCGGCGGGCGGCCACGCGCAGTTCGTGCACGGCTTCGGGACCGGGCAAGTCGGCCAGGGTCTCGGCGGCGGCGCAGAGGCGCCCGAGCGCGGTGTTGCCCAGGGCCTGAAAGGCCTCGGCCGCGGTCATGTCCGGCGTCAGCACGGCCGCCTCGCGCCGCGCGGACGGCGCCGCGCCCAGGGCCAGGGCGTAGCCGCGCTCGGCCTTGCTGACCAGCGACAGGCGCAGCGGCGCATGGGCCATCAGGTCGCGGGCCAGGTCGAACAACGCGGCCGGCGCGCCGGTCTTCAGTTCTAGCTCCAGCTCGCTGACGGCGGCGCGATCGGCTCCGGCCTGCAGCTCGCCGCGGTCCAGCGCCGCCTCGATGGTGGCCCCGCCGCGCTCGACCAGGCGCAGGGTGCGCTCGACCTTGGCGGCGAAGACCGGAGACAGGACGTCGCCGTTGACGATGCGGCCGGCCGGGGTCTGGTCCAGCAGGTCGCGGTCGGGACCGGGACCGCTGACCGGGGCCTCCCATTCGCCGCGGGCGAAGACGCCGCCGGCCGAGGCCGATTTCAGGGTCTGCTTGCGGCCGCCGTCGCCGTCGCGCACCCGCAGGCCGAAGCCCGCCCGGCGCAGGGCGTGGTCGGCGGTGTCGTAATAGGTGGCGTCGAGCCGGCGCACGGCCTCGCGACCGTCCAGACGGGCCAGGACCGCGTCGGAGGCTTCCGGGGCGATCAGGAACTTCAGTTCGATTTCGCGGTCCATGATCCGACTATAACCAGCGTGACGGGGTTTGGCTTCCGTAGCGCGAGAGGACTACCGATGCGCGGGCCGTCTTGCCATTCGGATCGCCCAAGTTCAAACCTGCCCGCCATGACGTCGATCAACATCTCCGCACAGCCCCGCCACGACTGGACCCTCGCCGAGGTCGAGGCCCTGTTCGCCCTGCCGTTCATGGAGCTGGTGTTCGAAGCCGCGCGCGTCCACCGCGCCTGGTTCGACCCCTCCGAGATGCAGCTGTCGCAGCTGCTGTCGGTCAAGACCGGCGGCTGCGCCGAGAACTGCGGCTACTGCAGCCAGAGCGCCCATCACAAGACCGGCCTGAAGGCCGAGAAGCTGATGGAGCCGGCCGTGGTCATCGCCAAGGCCAAGGCGGCCCGGGCCGGCGGCGCCCAGCGCTTCTGCATGGGCGCGGCCTGGCGCGAACTGAAGGACCGCGACCTGCCGAAGCTGGCCGAGATGATCGGCGGCGTGAAGGCGCTGGGCATGGAGACCTGCGCCACCCTGGGCATGCTGACGGCCGAGCAGGCCAAGCAGCTGAAGGACGCCGGCCTCGACTACTACAACCACAACCTCGACACCGGTCCGGACTACTACAAGGACGTGGTGACGACCCGCACCTACCAGGAGCGCCTCGACACCCTGGCCCACGTGCGCGACGCGGGCATGAGCACCTGCTGCGGCGGCATCGTCGGCATGGGCGAGACCCGCCGCGACCGCGCCGGCCTGCTGCACCAGCTGGCCACCCTGCCCTCGCACCCCGACAGCCTGCCGATCAACGGCCTCGTCCCGATCAGCGGCACGCCGCTGGGCGACGAGATCCTCGCCGACGGCGACAAGGCGATCGACTCCATCGAGTTCGTGCGCACCATCGCCGTGGCCCGCATCGTCTGCCCCAAGGCCATGGTCCGCCTGTCGGCCGGCCGCGAGGGCATGGGCCGCGAGCTGCAGGCCCTGTGCTTCATGGCCGGCGCCAACTCGATCTTCGTCGGCGGCAAGCTGCTGACCACGCCGCTGCCCGACATGGACGACGACAGCCGCCTGTTCCTCGACCTCAACCTCAAGCCGATGGTCATGGTGAAGGCCGAGGTGGCTGCTCCTGAGGCTATTCCGGCGGAATAGTCTCTTCCGCAAAATCCCCGCGAAAGCGGGGATCCAGGTGTTTTATCGTCGAGCACCGTTGATTTCAGAAAAAGCCTGGGTCCCCGCTTTCGCGGGGATTTTACGGGTGTTGGGTTGAGACAAAGCCCCGCTTTCTGGACGAAATTTAATCCGGCGGCGTACGCCGCTTGCTTGTCCCGGAGCCCCCGCAACCTATGGTGCGGGGCATCTTCGCTTTGCGCGAAAAAGCTATTCGGGGCTCTTCATGAAGCTGTTCGCCTCCGCCGCCGTCGCGGCGTTGCTCCTCGCCAACCCGGTGCTGGCCCAGGCCGCGCCCAAGCCGGCCGCCAAGGTCACCGGCCAGCTGGCCCAGCTGCCCGACGTCGACATCGCCTACACCAAGTTCACCCTGCCCAACGGCCTGACGGTGATCGTCCACGAGGACCACAAGGCCCCGATCGTGGCGGTGAACGTCTGGTACCACGTCGGCTCCAAGAACGAACCCAAGCGCCGCACCGGCTTCGCCCACCTCTTCGAGCACCTGATGTTCAACGGCTCGGAGAACTTCAACGACGACTGGTTCAAGGCGCTGGAGAAGCTGGGCGCCACCGACATGAACGGCACCACCAACGAGGACCGCACCAACTACTTCCAGAACGTGCCGACCGCGGCCCTGGACCAGGTGCTGTGGCTCGAAAGCGACCGGATGGGGCACCTCGTCGGCGCCATCGACAAGGCCAAGCTCGACGAGCAGCGCGGCGTCGTCCAGAACGAGAAGCGCCAGGGCCAGAACCAGCCCTACGGTCAGGTCTGGGACGTGATCACGGCCAGCACCTACGACGCCGACCACCCCTACGGCCACACGGTCATCGGCGAGATGGAGGACCTGGACGCGGCCTCGCTGGACGACGTCAAGGACTGGTTCAAGAACTACTACGGCCCGGCCAACGCCACCCTCGTGCTGGCCGGCGACATCACGCCCGCCGAAGCCAAGGCCAAGGTCGAGAAGTACTTCGGCGACATCCCCTCGGGTCCGCCCATCACCCGCCAGAAGGCCTGGGTCGCCAAGCGCACCGGCAGCCAGCGCGCCGACATGCAGGACCGCGTGCCCCAGGCCCGCATCTACAAGATCTGGAACATCCCGGGCTACGGTTCGGCGGAGTCCGACTACCTGGCCCTGCTGGGCGACGTGCTGGTCTCGGACAAGACCTCGCGGCTCTACAAGCGCCTGGTCTACACCGACCAGACCGCCGTCAACGTCGGCGCCGGCGTCAACGACAGCGAGATCGGCAGCCAGTTCATGGTCACCATCACCGTCAAGCCGGGCGGCGACCCGGCGGCGGTGGAGAAGGCCTTCGACGAGGAGTTCCAGCGCCTGCTGCGCGACGGCCCCACCCCCGAGGAAGTGGCCAAGGTCCGCACGCTGAGCCTGTCGAACTTCGTGCGCGGGGCCGAGCGCATCGGCGGCTTCGGCGGCAAGTCCGATATCCTGGCCGAGAGCCAGGTGTTCCTCGGCTCGCCCGACGCCTACAAGAAGAGCCTGGAGCGCATCCGCGGCGCATCCGCCGGCCAGCTGCAGGCGGCCGGCAAGGCCTGGCTGACCGACGGCGACTTCACCCTGACCGTGACGCCGTTCCCGGCCTATACGACCACCGCCGGCGCCGACCGCAAGACGATGCCCGAGGTCGGCCCGACCAAGCCGCCGGCCTTCGTCAAGCTGGAGCGCGCCACCCTGTCGAACGGGATCAAGGTGATCCTGGCCGAACGCCACGAGACGCCGCAGATCCGCATGGGCCTGCTGTTCGACGCCGGCGTCGCCGCCAGCGCCGGCGACAAGGCCGGCCTGACCGGCGTCACCACCAGCATGCTGACCGAGGGCACGACGCACCGCGACGGCCTGACCATCAGCCGCGAACTGGCCCAGCTGGGCGCGGGCGTCGGCTCGGGCAGCGGCCTGGACTTCACTCAGGTCACGCTGAACACCCTGACCTCCACCCTTGATCCCGCCCTGGCGATCTATGCCGACGTGCTGCAGAATCCGGCCTTCAAGCCGGAAGACCTCGACCGGTTCAAGAAGCAGAACATCGCCGCCATCCAGCAGGCCAAGCAGAACCCGCAGGCGATGTCGAGCCGCATCCTGCCGGTGCTGACCTACGGCGCGGGCTCGCCCTACGGCCAGCTGACGACCGAAGCCTCGATCGCCTCGATCCAGCGCGACGACCTGGTGCGCTTCCAGAAGACCTGGCTGCAGCCCCAGGGCTCGACCCTGGTGGTGGTCGGCGACACCACGATGGCCACGCTGCTGCCGAAGCTGGAAGCCCAGCTTGGCGGCTGGAAGGGCGCTCCGACCAAGTCGAAGCCGCCGGTGCAGTCGGCCCCGAGCAAGGCCGCGGTCTACCTGATCGACAAGCCCGGCGCCCAGCAGTCGGTGATCGCCGCCGGCAACCTCGTGCCGCCGCGCAATCCTGACGACCAGGCGGCGCTGGACGCCTTCAACAGCCTGTTCGGCGGCGATTTCGTCTCGCGCCTGAACATGAACCTGCGCGAGGACAAGCACTGGTCGTACGGCGCCTTCTCGGGCGTCCGCGACGCCCGCGGCTCGCGCCTGTTCCTGATCCGCGCGCCCGTGCAGACCGACAAGACCGCCGAGTCCTTCGCCGAGGCCCGCAAGGAGCTGACCGACATCATCGGCCCGCGCCCGGCCACCCCGGCGGAACTGGCCAAGGCCCAGAACAGCCTGACCCTGTCGATGCCCGGCAGCTGGGAGACCGGCGAGGCCGTGGCCGACTCTATCGGCGAGCTGGTCAATTACGGCCTGCCCGACGGCTATTTCGATGAATATCCGGCCGACGTTCGGGCGGTGACCGTCGACAGCGTCACGGCGGCGGCGAAGAAGGCCGTCAAGCCGGACGAGCTGGTCTGGGTGATCGTCGGCGACCGCGCCGTCATCGAGCCCAAGCTCAAGGCCCTGAAGCTCGACATCCAGGTGATCGACGCGGATGGGAAGGCTGTGAAGTAGGCTTCGCAAGACCCTGAAAACGCGAAGGGCGGCCCTCCGGGGCCGCCCTTTTGCTTTGCGCCTTGCGTCCTTCGGGGCTCGCCTGCGGCTCGCACCTCAGGATGAGGGGATCATTGCATCGACGTCCTCATCCTGAGGCGCCCGCGCAGCGGGCCGCGAAGGACGCACGGACCCGGCAAGACAGAAGGAAGGGAGGCCCTCAGCGTTCCTCGTCGAAGCGGTTGCCGACCAGTTCCACCAGGGCGTCGACGGCGGCCTCGGCCTCGGGGCCCTCGGCAGCGATGTCGATGGTCGAGCCGATGCCGGCGGCCAGCATCATCAGGCCCATGATCGAGCGGGCGTCGACGCTGGAGCCCTCGCGGGCGACGGTGACCTCGGCGTCGAAGCCGGAGGCCAGCTTGACGAACTTGGCCGAGGCCCGGGCGTGCAGCCCGCGCTCGTTGATGATCTCGACCGTGGCTGACGCCGTTCGACTCATTTCTCTCCCGCCAGCACGTAGGAGGCCACGGAGATGTATTTGCGTCCAGCCTCCTGAGCGTGGGCGACGCAGGCGTCCAGGTCGTCGCGGGTGCGAACGCTGGCCAGCTTGATCAGCATCGGCAGGTTCAGGCCGGCGATGACCTCGGCCTTGGTCTGCTCCATGACCGAGATGGCCAAGTTGCTGGGCGTGCCGCCGAACATGTCGGTCAGCAGGATGACGCCGGACCCGTCGTCGACGGCGGCGCAGGCCTTCAGAATGTCCGACCGACGACGCTCCATGTCGTCTTCCGGTCCGATGCAGATGGCCTTCACCGCGGTCTGCGGCCCCACCACATGCTCCATGGCGGAAACGAATTCCTCCGCCAAACGCCCGTGCGTGACGATCACGAGCCCGATCATGCCTGGTCTCTCAAACGGGATCCCCTTCGCCCGAAACGGCAGGGAGGCGCCGCGCGGGCCGCCTTGATACGCTTGTTAGGGACCGACTCCAAGATGCTCCAGCATCCGGCCGATCTTCGCCGGCGCGGCGGGTTCGAGCGGCCACAGGTCGAAGACGGGCACGGAAACCCCCAAAAGGACCTCGAACCGGGGCTCGGGCAGGCGTTCGACCTGGTCCGGCGTCTCGACGCAGCGCACCACCAGGGCGATCCGAGCCAGGCGCAGGGCCGGCTCGGGAACCACGCCCAGCCCCCTCACCTCGATCAGGCCGGCCAGGGGATCAGGCGCGCGCCCGTAGAGTTCGCCGTCCGAGACGAAGGTCGCCACCCGATCGTCGGCGACCAGGCGAAAGCCCGCTTCCAGCGTCCGCAGGGCCAGGTCGCTCTTGCCCGCGCCCGAGACGCCCTCGATCAGCGCCCCGCGCCAGAAACCGCCGACGCGGCGGGCCACGAGCCCGGCGTGGCGGATCACTCGCGCCCTCCGTGGCCGTGACCGTGGTGGCCGTCGCGATGCTCGGGCAGATCGACCACGAACCGCGCCCCGATCACCTTGCCCGTCTCGTCCTGGCGGTTCTCGGCGTGGATCTTGCCGCCGTGCGCCTCGACGATCTGGCGGGCGATCGACAGGCCAAGGCCCGAATTGCCGCCAAACGCCCGGCCCTTGGGGCGCGAGGTGTAGAAGCGCTCGAAGATGGTCTCCAGATTGTCGGGCGGAATGCCGGGGCCGTCGTCCTCGACGGTGGCGGTCAGCCGGCCGTTCTGGCGCACGAGACCCACCCGCACCTCGCCGTCGCCGGCGCTGAACGAGCGGGCGTTGTCGATCAGGTTGCGGAACACCTGGCTGACCGGAATCTCGCGGGCCAGCACCCGGGCGCCGCCGGTCGGCACGCCGGTCAGCGCCACGCGGACGCTGAACGGCGGCTCCTCGCCGCGCACCTGCCCCTGGTAGATGGTCACCGCCTCGGTCAGCAGACGGGCCAGGTCGATCGGCCGAGGCGCCTCGCGCGACAGCTCGGCGTCGAGCCGCGAGGCGTTGGAGATGTCGGTCACCAGCCGGTCCAGGCGCCCGACGTCCTGCTGCAGGATGCCCAGCAGCCTCTGGCGGGCCTTGGCCTCGGTGACGAGATCCAGGGTCTCGATGGCCGAGCGGATCGAGGTCAGGGGGTTCTTGATCTCGTGGGCCACGTCGGCGGCGAAGCGCTCGATGGCCCCCATCCGCTCGGACAGGGCCTCGGTCATCTCCTCCAGCGATCTAGAAAGATCCCCGATCTCGTCGTTGCGGCGCGAGATGTCGGGTAGGCTGATGGCCCGCGCGCCCTCCAGGCGCACATGGTCGGCGGCCCGCGCCATGCGCAGCACCGGCTGGGCCACAAGGCGGTGCAGCAGCACGCTGGAGACCAGCACCGCGCCCACCGCCACCAGCACGAACGGCAGCAGGGCCTTGCGCTCGGCGCTGATGATCTCGTCGACGTCGCCGGCCTCGACGGTCAGCACGCCCAGGACGGCGCGGACGTGCTGGATGGGGATCGACACCGACACCACCCGCTCGCCGTTCTCGGCCACGCGCTGCTGCTTTACCGTCTCGCCCATGCGGGCGCGCTCGATCTCCTGCTCGAACTCGGCGCGGGCCCGCTCCAGGGCGCGCGGCTTGGCGTCCTTGTCCTGCAAGGACAGGCGGAAGCCGCTGTCGCCGGCCTTGCGGGCGGGCGGCAGCACCTTCCACTCGACGCGGTCCTCGACCAGATAGGAATCGGCCAGCAGCCGGCCCTGGCCGTCATAGAGGCGGGCGCGCTGGGAATGACCGGCGAAGAACGACTGCAGGATGTCGTTGGCCGCCGCCACGTCGAGCGCCGGCTCGGGCTCGCCCACGGTGGCGGCCCGTTCGATGATGTTGGCGATCAGCTCGCCCTGGGTGCTGAGACTGTCGATCCGCGCATTGATCAGGCCGTTGCGCAGCTCGTTGAGCACCAGGGCCCCGACCACCAGAATGGCCAGGGCCAGCAGGTTCAGGCCGATGATCAGCCGCCCCAGCCGCGAGGCGCGCGGCCAGACCAGCCGGCGCCGATCGCGCGGCGCCGGATCCCGGCCCGGCTCAGGCCTCGCGGTAGCGGTAGCCGACGCCATACAGGGTTTCGATGGAATCGAACTCGGGGTCCACCTGGCGGAACTTCTTGCGCATCCGCTTGATGTGGCTGTCGATGGTGCGGTCGTCGACATAGACCTGATCGTCGTAGGCGGCGTCCATCAGGTTGTCGCGGCTCTTCACGAAGCCGGGACGCTGGGCCAGCGACTGCAGCAGCAGGAACTCGGTGACCGTCAGGCGCACCGGCTTGCCGTCCCACAGGCTGTCGTGACGGGCCGGATCGAGCGTCAGCTTGCCGCGCTTCATCACCTTCGAGCCGGCGGCGCCCGCCGCGGCCGGAGCCGCCGGGTCCTCTTCCTCGGGGCGGGCGCGGCGCAGCACGGCCTTCACCCGCTCAAGCAGCAGGCGCTGGCTGAACGGCTTGTGCATGTAGTCGTCGGCCCCGAGGTTGAAGCCGAGGATCTCGTCGATCTCGTCGTCCTTCGAAGTCAGCATGATGACAGGCGTCTCGGACGACTGGCGCAGGCGGCGCAGCACTTCCATGCCGTCCATGCGCGGCATCTTGACGTCCAGGATGACGAGGTCGGGCGGATTGATCTCCACCGCCTCGAGCCCGGAGACGCCGTCGTAATAGGCCTTCACCGTGTGGCCGTGGCTCTCCAGGGCCAGGGAGACCGAAGCGACGATGTTTTCGTCGTCGTCGATGAGCGTGATCTCGGCCAAGCCGTCTAATCCTCCGAAAATCCGTGGGCCGATCCTATCGACCCCTGCGCTCCGCTACAACGCACGGAGCGGCCAAGCTTTCCATCCTGCCTTTTCGAACCCCATTGCGGCCGGGGAAAGGCGAGTTGCGCCACACATGGGGCGACGCGTGAAAAGCGAGTGATACGCGCAAAACGCCGGTCTCGGGCCTCAACCTCGCCTTAAGGTCTCGTACGCCATAGTCGAGTCTCAGGAGCCCCTTAAGCCAATGAGCGATCAGGTCCATTACGAGCTATTCGTGCGCCGCAAGGTCGGCGCGCAATGGACTCTGGACATGGCGACCGAGATCCGCAGCCACGCCCTGGCCCAGGCCGAGGAGGTTCTGAACTCGGGGCGCGCCGTCGCCGTGCGGGTTTCGAAAGAGACCCTGGACCCCGAAACCCGCGAATATCGCTCCATCTCGATCTTCACCAAGGGCATGGTCGACGGCGGCAAGCCGAAGAAGCCCGTCGAGGAGATGGAGCCGCTGTGCGTACAGCCGGCCGACCTCTATACGGCCCACGCCCGCGACCGCATCGGCCGCCTGCTGGAAAGCTGGCTGCACCGCCACAAGGCCACGCCCTTCGAGCTGCTGCACCGGCCCGACCTGGTCGAGAAGCTGGAAGCCTCCGGCACCGACCTGCAGCACGCCCTGCAGAAGATCGCCATTCCCGAGGCAGAAGCCCGGGGCATGTCGGTTCACGAGCTGATCCGCAACTTCCAGGGCCTGGTCGAGCGTTCGGTCGCCAACCTGATGAAGGCCTTCAAGAAAGGCCAGCTGCCCGACCTCGACAGGGAAGGCTTCGCGAAAGCCGCCGAGCGCCTGGTCGCCGATCCGGACCGCGCCTTCCTGCTGGGCGCGGGCGTCGCCGCCTCGATCGCCCCGGCCAAGGACTGGAGCGAGAAGATCGCCCGCCTGCTCGACCTGGCCGACGCCGCGCCGGCCGAGCCCAAGGCCCGCGCCGCCGCCCTGGCCGCCATCGAGACCCCGCTCGCCGAGATCATCGGCTCCAAGGCCGGCATGGCCGACCTGCTCGACACCGCCGACGACCTGGGCGCGACCCTGGCCGCCATGACCCGCCTGGCCGGCGGGGCGCAGGTGGAGATGCTGATCAAGGTCGAGGCCAGCGTCCGCAACTGCATGCCCGAGCTTTCCGGCACAGCCAAGCGCCTGGGCCAATGGCTGAGCGGCGACAATTTCCCCACGGTCCGCGCCTCGATCGCCCGCCGGGTGCTCAAGGAGCTGAACGGCGTGCGCCGGCTGAAGCCGACCGACGCCGAGAGCGAGATCGAGCACCTGCGCGCCTTGGCCATGAGCCTGACGGCCGCCGCCGGCCGCATCCTGCCGGCCGAGGACATCACCGCGGCCTTCACCACCCGCTCCAAGACCCTGCTCAACGGCGACTTCATCGAGAGCCTGCTGGGCCGCGACCGCTCGGCCCGCGAAGAGATCACCATGCTGATCCGCCTGGCCGAGAACGTCATGGGCGCGGTCAACAAGCGCCACGCCGCCCGCTGGCTGTCGGCCAACATCCAGGCCATGCGCTTCGAGAAGGAGATGCGCCAGGGTCCCGACAGCCCGTCGGTGAAGCTGGCCGCCCTGGCGACGCTGCAGAAGTCGCTGATCCGCTCGGGCCTGGTGCGCGAGGATTACGAACCCCTGTGCGCCAAGCTGGGCGAGGTGGGCGGCATGGTCGAGGCCGACACCCGCCTGCTGTCGCTGCTGGTCCGCGCGCCCGCGCCTCTCACCCATCGCCTGGCCCTGCTGGCCCGCCTGGCCGTCGGCGACGCCGGCCCCACCGGCCCGGTCGCCGACCGCGCCCGGATGGAAGCCCTCAAGCTCGCCCGCGCGCCCGAAGCTCGCGAACAGCTGGCCGCCAGCCCCGAGACTTTGGACCTGCTCAAGGGCCTGGTGCAGCAGCAACAGGCGGCCTGAGGCGGGACCGCCTCCATTTCCGCACGCGGGTTCGCCTCCCTCGCCCTTGCGGCGAAGGCCCATGTCTGGGATCCGCTCCGTCCTCGACCATCTGAGCGGCGGTACGATGGATCATGGACACAAGGCCCAGGAAGACGATCCGCTCTAGGCTATTAGAGGTTATCGAGCGTGTAGCTAGACGTCGGTTCGCGCCCCTGCTGACGGCGCTCTTTCAGCAGTCGAAGCATGATGCGCTTCAGACGGCGGATTTCTTGCTCATTCGTTTTAGCCATTGCGGCTTCTCCTAAAAGACGCGGCGTCATCGCGACACTGCATATCCCTAGGTATGCTCCCCCACTTCTGGCCTGACTACAGCCATTTTAGACCCCCAGCGCCCCCGCCAGCGCCTCGATCACGCGGTCGACGTCGCCGTCGGCCATGGCCGGATAGAGCGGCAGGGTCAGGCAGCGGTCATACCAGGCGTCTGCGCCAGGCAGGTCGGCCAGGCCGTACCGGTTCACATAGTAGGGCTGGCGGTGCACGGGGATGTAGTGGACCTGGCTGCCGATCCCCTGCGCCTTCAGGGCTTCGACCACCGCGGCGCGGGTGGTCATGGCCGCCTCGAAGTCGATCAGCACGGTCAGCAGATGCAGGGCCGGGTTCGACCCGGCGGGACTGGCGGCGAGCCGCACGAGCGGCGACAGCGGGGCCAGAAGCTCGACATAGCGGGCCGCCAGGGCGCGCCGGCGCTCGACGAAGCGGTCCAGCTTGGCCAGTTGCGAGACGCCCAGGGCGCACAGCACGTCGGGGATGCGGTAGTTGAAGCCCAGCTCGGGCATCTCGTAGACCCACGGCTCGGCGCCGGCCGGGCGCGCCATGCCGTGGCCGCGCAGGGAACGGGCCCGCGCCGCCAGGCCCGCGTCGTTGGTGGTCAGCATGCCGCCCTCGCCGGTGGCGAGCGTCTTGACCGGATGGAACGAGAAGCTGGCGAAGGCCGAATAGGCGCAGTCGCCGACCGGATGCTCTTCATTGCCGAAGGTCGCGGTCGAGCCCAGCGCATGGGGCGCGTCCTCGACCAGCACCGCACCGGCCGCGCTGGCCATGGCCTTCAGCGCCGGCAGATCGCAGACGTCGCCGCGCAGATGCACCGGCAACACGGCCCGCACGCGACGGTCGCCCGCGCGCGACAGGGCCTCGGCCAGGGTGTCGGGCGTCATCAGGCCGCTGGTCGGGTCGACGTCGGCGAACACCACCTCGGCCCCGACGTAGCGGGCGCAGTTGGCCGTCGCCAGGAAGGTCACCGACGGGGCGATGCAAACCTCGCCCTCGCCCACCCCGAGCGCCAGCATGGCCAGGTGCAGGGTGGCCGTGCCGTTGGAAACGGCGATCGCGTGCTCGGCCCCGACCTTGGCCTTGAAGGCCGTCTCGAAGGCCTCGACGGTCGGACCGGTGGTCAGGAAATCGGCCCGCAGGGCGGCGGCGACGGCGGCGACGTCGTCGTCCTCGATGGTCTGGAGACCATAGGGGAGGAACGGCGCGGCCATCAGCCCGCCTTTTCCTCCAGCATGGCCAGCAGCCCTTCGGCGCTCAGCCAGTCATGGTTGTTGTCGCTGCTGTAGGAGAAGTCCTCGGCGACGGGCCTGGCGCCGTCGGCCTCCGAATAGGGCCTGCGGCCGAACTCGGCGAAGTTGGGCTCGATGACGAAGCGATCGTCGAACTCGACGGTCGAGCGGGCGTCGTCGGCGCTGATCATGATCTCGTGCAGCTTCTCGCCGGGACGGATGCCGATGACCTTGATCCCCGCCGTCGGCGACATCGCCTTGACCAGGTCGGGCATGGCCATGGACGGGATCTTGGGCACGAAGATCTCGCCGCCGCGCATCAGGTTCAGCGACGACAGCACGAAATCGACGCCCTCGGTCAGGGTGATCCAGAAGCGCGTCATGCGCGGATCGGTGATCGGCAGCTCGGTCGCGCCCTGGGCCAGCAGCCGGCGATAGAGCGGCACGACGCTGCCGCGCGAGCCCACCACGTTGCCGTAGCGGACCACGGCGAAGCGGGTGCCGATGTCGCCCGACAGGTTGTTGGCCGCCACGAAGGTCTTGTCGGAGGCCAGCTTGGTCGCGCCGTAGAGGTTGGTCGGGTTGCAGGCCTTGTCGGTGGACAGGGCGATCACCTGCTTCACGCCGTTGTTGAGGCTGGCCCAGACCACGTTCTCGGCGCCGAGCACGTTGGTGTGGATGCATTCGGACGGGTTGTACTCGGCGGCCGGAACCTGCTTCAGGGCCGCGGCGTGGATGACGATGTCGACCCCGCGCAGGGCCAGGGTCAGGCGCTCGCGGTCGCGCACGTCGCCGAGGAAGAAGCGCAGCTTGGCGAAGGCGGCCTCGCCGAACTGCTCGCGCAGCTCCAGCTGCATGTCGCTCTGCTTCAGCTCGTCGCGGGAATAGATGATGACCTTCCGCGGGTCCGACAGCCTGAGCACCGTCTCGATGAACCGGCGGCCGAACGAGCCCGTGCCCCCGGTGACCAGGATCACCTTGCCGTCGAGGTCGAGGGTTTGCGGTGAAAAGCGTCCCAAGATCAGCCTCCTCGCGTCCGCCGCGCTCATACGACGCGGGGGAATCTTAGGTTAACGCCGTTTGTGACGCACCAGACGTAAAGAGGACGTCAACCACGACGGGTTATGGGAGACGCATGCGCCGCATCCTTGCCCTCATCGCCGCCGTCCTGACGCTCGCCGGCCTTTCGGCCTCGCCCGCTTTCGCCAGCGGCCACGAGGCCAAGAAGGAGGCGCCGCCGACCTATTTCGCCCTGCCGACCATCACCGCCACGGCCATCCGTCGCGACGGCCGCAAGGGCGTGATGACGCTGGAGACCGGCATCGAGGCCAAGGACCCCAAGGTCATGGAGTACGCCGTGGCCTCGACCCCGCGCCTGCGCGCGGCCTTCGCCCAGGTGCTGATGACCTACACCGCGGGCCTGCGCCGCGGCGCGCCGCCCGACCTCGACTACATCGGCGCCGAGATGCAGAAGGCCGCCGACAGGGTGCTGGGCCGCAAAGGCGCCAAGGTGCTGCTCGGCTCGGCGATGGTGAACTGAGGCCGCTCAGCCCTTGGCCTTGCGCCGCGCCCTGAAGAAGCCGCGCAGCAGGTCGGCGCTTTCCTGCGCCATCACCCCGCCCGCCGTTTCCGGCCGCCAGTGGCAGGTCCGCTGGGCGAAGAACTTCGGCCCATGGACCACCGCCCCGCCCTTGGGATCGTCGGCGCCCCAGACCACCCGGCCGATGCGGGCGTGGCTGATCGCTCCGGCGCACATGGCGCAGGGCTCCAGCGTCACCACCAGGGTCAGGTCCGTCAGCCGGTAGTTTTCCAGCTTCGCCGCCGCCGCCCGCATGGCGGCGATCTCGGCGTGGGCCGTGGGATCATGCGCCGCGATCGGCCCGTTGCCGGCCCGGGCGATCACCTCGCCGGTTCGAGGATCCAGGATCACCGCTCCCACCGGCGTCTCGCCCCGCTCGGCGGCCGCCCGCGCCTCTTCCAGGGCCAGGGCCATGGCGTCTTCGTCGGTCATGGCCGGCCTCCGTCCTCGAGCAGGCGGACATGCGCGCCGAGGCCCGCGCCCCGCGCCTTGGCGACGAGGCGGGCGTCGGCGGTGACCACCACCGCCCCGCGCTGCTGCGCCAGGGCGACATAGGCCGCGTCATAGGCGCTCATGCCATGTCGAGCCGCCAGGGCGAAAGCGCCGGCGGCGAGTTTCCCCATCGGATGGAACTCGGCGACGATCTCGTCCAGCGCCGAGACGGCGCGACCGGCGCGGTCCTCGTCCAACCCGTCGGCGCGCACCCGCCGCGCGGCGATGCTGGCCATCTCGACCCACAGCAGGTCGGGCGCGATCAGCCGGGCGTCCGACAGAGCCAGCGCACGGGCCGCCTCGGAGCCGGCCTCCAGGAAGAACAGCTTGGCCGCCACCGAGGCGTCCAGCACGATCTCAGCGGCCATCGCGGCCCTCACGCACCAGATCCACGGCGTCCATTGCGGCGGCCGGCGTCGGCTGGGCCAAGTCGTCCAGCAGGGCGCGTTTGCGATCGACCGCCAAGTGGTTCAGCAAGCCGGCGGCGGCCGCCCCCCGGTCGCTGAACCACATGGCGGTCGATCGCAAACGCGCCCAGCTGGACGACTTGGCCCAGCCGACGCCGGCC
>JASGDR010000124.1:0-5715 GCA_047607095.1 Caulobacter sp. | reverse complement strand
CCTCAGCAACATCCCGACCATCGCCCCTTTCCTGCTGCCGCGCGTGCTGCCGGCCCTGGCGCGAGCCTGCCCGCGCCTTGAGATCCAGCTGCACGAGGAGGTCACTCACCAGGGCTGCGAGGCGCTGGCGCGCGGTGGCCGCGACTGCATGCTGCTGGCCCTGCCCTATCCCACCGACGGCCTGGAGCACGCGGCGCTGTTCGACGATCCGATCGTCGTGGCGTTGCGCCAGGACGAGCCCCTGGCCTTCCGCAGCGAGATCAGTCCCGCCGACCTGCCCGCCGAGCGGATGCTGCTGCTCGACGAGGGCCATTGCCTGCGCGACCAGGCGCTCAGCGCCTGCGAGCGGCCCGACCTTGATCGGCGCTCGATGCATGGCGCCTCGATCCACACCCTGGTGCAGTTGATCGACGCCGGCATGGGGATCAGCCTGATCCCTGGCATGGCGATGGAGGCCGGCGTCGCCGAGCGCACCGCCGTGGCCGCCCGCCCCCTGGCCGCGCCCGAGGCTCGCCGGACCATCGCCCTGGCCTGGCGGCGAGGCAGTCCGCGAGCCGAGGAGTTCGCGCTGCTGGCCGACAAGATCCGCGGGATCTGGAACCCCGAGCACGTCTCCAAACCTGTCGCGGGCCTCTACGACCTCTGCGGCCTGGGCGCGGCGGAAACGCCGGAGGAGCCGGCGCTCGCGCTCTGAGCCTTGATCGAAATCGGCGATCAGACGGGTCAAATCATTTCGTTTCTTCGACCAAGGCGGCGCTTCTAATTCAACGGCCTGACCTTTCGCGATCCCGCGCAACAGGAGGGCTTCCATGGCTTTCAAAGCCGCCAAGACATCCGCCGCCGTCGCCGCCCTGGCCATGGCCTTCGTCGCCGCCGGCGCCCTCGCCCAGACCCCGCGCCAGACCCAGGACAGCGGCGCGCCCGTCGGCGACAACCAGAACTCCAAGACCGCCGGCGAATGGGGCGGCGTGATGCTGGAGGACTTCCACCTCATCGAGAAGCTGGCCCGCTTCGACCGCGAACGCATCCCCGAGCGCGTCGTTCACGCCCGGGGCACGGGCGCGGAGGGCGAGTTCGTCTCCAACGGCGAACTCGACAAGTACACCAAGGCGGCGCTTTTCAAGGCTGGCGTGAAGACCCCCGTGTTCGTGCGCTTCTCGACGGTGATCCACCCCAACGGCTCGCCCGAGTACCTGCGCGACCCGCACGGCTTCGCCACCAAGTTCTATTCGACCGAAGGCAACTGGGACCTGGTGGGCAACAACCTGCCGGTGTTCTTCATCCGCGACGCCATGAAGTTCCCCGACATGGTGCACTCGCTGAAGCCCTCGCCGGTGACCAACAGGCAGGATCCGACCCGGTTCTTCGACTTCTTCAGTCATCAGCCGGAAAGCACCCACATGATCACCCAGCTCTATACGGATCTGGGCACGCCGCAGAGCTACCGGACCATGGACGGCAACGGCGTCCACGCCCTGAAGCTGGTCGACGAGGACGGCAAGGTCGTGTTCGCCAAGTTCCACTGGAAGAGCCAGCAGGGCGTGAAGAACTACACGCCCGACGAGGCCCAGAAGGCCGGCTTCAACTACCTGACCGACGACCTTTACGCCACGATCGGCAAGGGGCAGGCGGCCAAGTGGGACCTCTACGTCAAGATCCTCAGGCCCGAGGACGTCGCCAAGCTGGGCTACAACCCGTTCGACGCCACCAAGGACTGGTACGACATGCCCGAGATCAAGGTCGGCACGATGACCTTGAACAGGATGCCGGAGAACTTCTTCCAATCGACCGAGATGAGCGCCTTTTCGCCCGGCGTCATGGTTCCGGGCATCGAGCCCTCGCCTGATCGGTTGCTGCAGGGACGCCTCTTCAGCTACGCCGACACCCAGCGCCACCGCCTGGGCCCGAACTACCAGCAGCTGGCGGTCAACGCGCCCAAGGTGACCGTGGCCAACGGCGCCCAGGACGGGGCGATGAACACCGTCCCCCGGGTCGGCGACGTCAACTACCAGCCCTCGCGCCGCGCCGACGCGGGCGTCTATGCCGACACGGCCGCCTACAAGCTCAGCCCCTATGAGGTGAGCGCCACGATCCGGCAGAAGGCCATCACCAGGCAGGAGCCGTTCGTCCAGGCGGGCCTGTTCTGGAAGCGCCTGCCGGAAGACCAGAAGGCGGCCCTGATCCGCAACCTGTCGGGCGACCTGAACGGCGTCACGGTTCCGGAGATCAAGGAGATCATGGTCAGCCACTTCTACGCGGCCGATCCCGAGTACGGGACGCGCCTGGCGGCGGCGACCAAGGTCGATCTCGCGGCCGTCAAGGCCCGGGCCGGCAAGGCGCTGGAAGCCGCCAAGCCGACCGGCGACTGAGTTCAACGCGGGCCCGGTCGGAAACGGCCGGACCCTTCCCTTCTACGGATGCCTCCATGTTCACCGCCATCGTTCTCGCCGCCGCCCTGCAAGCCGCGCCGGCCCAGGCCGCGCCCGATCCCAAGGCCGCCTTCTTCGCCGCCGCCCGCGAGGGCCGTGCCGACATCGTCGTCGCCCTGCTCGACGCCGGCGCGCCGATCGACGCCCGCGACGAGCGCGGCTACAGCGCCCTGACGCTCGCCGCCTACAACGGCAAGGTCGAGCTGGTGCGGACGCTGATCAAGCGCGGCGCCGACGCCTGCGCCGGCGACTCTCGCGGCAACACCGCCCTGATGGGCGCGGCCTTCAAGGGCGACGACGCCGTCGCCAAGGTTCTGCTCGACGAGACCGCCTGCCCGGTCGATCAGACCAACGGCCAGGGCCAGACCGCGCTGATGACGGCCAGCCTGTTCGGCCGCGAGGCGCAGGTGCGGCTGTTGCTGGCCAAGGGCGCCTCGGCGACCAGGACCGACGCCTCGGGCCGGACCGCGCTCGGCCTGGCCAAGGCCCAGGGCGCGACCGCCGTCATCGGCCTTCTGGAGCGCGCCCCCTAGCGCTCCCCCCCTAGCGCGATGTCTACCGGTGTCATATCCCTGGGTGAACGACCCGGGGAGGACGCCGACATGACCGTTGCAGGTTTCGCCAAGCGGCTCGCGCTCGCGGCCGCGGCCTTGACCGCCCTGGTCGGAGCCGCGCCGCTGCGGCTGACCGTGGCGGCGCAGGGCAAGGCCGACCATCGGACCCTGCAGGCCGCCATCGACGCCCTGCCCGACGGCGGCGGCGAAATCGCCATCGCGCCGGGGACCTATCGCGAGAAGCTGTCGATCCCGCGAAACGGCGTGCGCCTGATCGGCAAGGGAAAGCGGCCGCAGGACGTGGTGCTGGTCTGGGGCGACGCCTCGGCGACGGCCGGCGGGACGCTGAAATCCTCCTCCGTCACCGTCTCGGGCGACGACTTCCTGGCCCGCGACCTGACGATCCAGAACGACTATCACCTCAACAACGCCCAGCCCTCGCAGGCCGTGGCCCTGGCCCTGATGGGCGACCGGGCCCAGCTCTACAAGGTGCGGCTGCTGGGGGCGCAGGACACGCTGTACGCCGCCAGCCGCAAGGGCAAGCCGCCGAGCCGTCAGTATTTCCGCGACTGCTACGTCGAGGGGCACGTCGACTTCATCTTCGGCGACAGCAAGGCGGTGTTCGACCGCTGCGCCATCCACGGGATCGCCAACGCCACGGTGATGATCACCGCCCAGAGCAAGAACGCGCCCGACCAGGACAGCGGCTACGTCTTCGACCGCTGCACGATCACCGCCGACCCGAAGGTGGGCGAGCTGTGGCTGGGCCGGGCCTGGCGGCCCTACGCCACCGTGGTCTTCCTGCGCACCCGGATCGACGCCGATCTGCAGCCCAAGGGCTGGCGGGAATGGACGCCGGGCAAGACCGAGACCTTCAAGACGGCCTACTACGCCGAATACGCTTCGACCGGGCGCGGGGCCAATCTCGCGGCGCGCGAGCCGGCCGCCCATGCGCTGGACGCGAAAGCGGCGGAGCGCTGGGCGCCCCGCCGCTTCCTTGCGGGTCCGGACGGGTGGAGGCCCGGCCGGTTCTAGAGCGGCCTATTCGGCCGGCGCGGCGGCCAGCTCGTCCTGCGTGAACAGGGCCGGCGCCGGCTTGCGGGCGAACCAGCCGAAGGCGGCGATGACCAGGTAGCAGGCGGCCGGCAGCAGGAACGCCAGGCCCAGGCCGAAATGGTCGCCCAGGAAGCCGGTGGCCGGCGGGATCAGGGCGCCGCCGACGATGGCCATGCACAGCAGGCCCGAGGCCTGCGGCGTGCGGTGGCCCATCCCCTCGATGCCGAGGGTGAAGATGGTCGGGAACATGATCGAGTTGAAGAAGCCGATGGCGATCAGGGCGTAGCCGGCCTGCGGGCCGACGCTGAAGGCCGAGACCAGGATCAGGACGATGGCGGCCAGCGAGGCGACCGACAGCACCTTGCCCGGCGACACCTTGGCGAGGATGAACGAGCCGAAGAACCGGCCGATCGTGGCGCCGCCCCAGTACCAGGCGACCATGCTGCCGGCCTTGGTCAGGGTCAGGCCCAGAGTGTTCGCCTGGGTCAGATAGGTGGTCATGTAGGTGCCGATCGCCACCTCGGCGCCGACATAGACGAAGATGCACAGCACGGCGAAGGCCAGGCGCGGGTACTTCAGCATGCCGAGCATCTCGCCGACGCCGACGGCCTTTTCGGCCTGCGGGGCGGCGGGGTTCTTGCGCAGCAGCCAGAACAGCACGGCCAGGGCCAGCAGCACGCCGGCGATGATCAGGTAAGGCGTCTGGACGGCATGGGCCTGGGTGTGGCGCAGGGCCGTCAGCTCGGCGGCCGACAGCGTGGCCGCGTCCGGCGCCTTTTCGATGTGGCGGAGGATCAGGTACGCGCCCACGAAGGGGGCCAGGAAGGTGCCGACCGAGTTCAGGAACTGGGCGAAGGTCAGGCGGGCCGAAGCCGTCTCGCTCTTGCCCAGGATGGCGACCAGCGGGTTGGCGGCGACCTGCAGGATGGTGATGCCCGAGGCCAGCACGAACAGGGCGGCCAGGAAGCCGCCATAGACGCCGGCGTTGGCGGCGGGGGCGAACATCAGGCAGCCGACCATCATGACCAGCA
The DNA here is from genome assembly GCA_047607095.1 of Caulobacter sp. GTDB lineage: Bacteria > Pseudomonadota > Alphaproteobacteria > Caulobacterales > Caulobacteraceae > Caulobacter. Next base: position 645 of record JASGDR010000124.1, on the reverse strand, counting down.
GGCCGACGACGACGGTGCGCAGATAGCCGACCTTGGCCAGCAGGAAGCTCGCCGGCAGCGAGACGACGGCGTAGCCGATGAAGAAGGCGAACTGGGTGAGCCCGGTTTCGAAGTTGGTCAGCGAGAACAGCGACTTCAGCGCCGGGGCCACCAGGTCGACCAGGCAGGTCGAGAAGCCCCAGGCGAAGAAGAGAAGAATCACGAAGGGCAGCAGCGCCGCCCCCTTGCCGCTCGCGCCGCCGTTCACCGGCGTTGCGCCGCCCATGCCTGCCATCTGTTTCACTCCCCTGTCCGTCTTCGCGGGACGGCGTAGTCGCCCCGAACGTGACAACGTTGTCAACCTCTAAGGCCGTTTCTCCACTTTGGGACCGGTATCAGGCGGAACCCGGGAGCCAGCTTCGCCGTTGAGCCGAAAGCTGGGAGAACGGGCATGTCTTCGATCGTCGTCGTGGTGTCGCGCGGGGTCGTGGCGATGGTGGCCATGATCGGCTTGGCCGACGCCTTCGTGCATCTGGCCTGCTGGGGCGCGCGGAACTTGAAGGAACCGACCGCCTAGCGGCGGACCCCCTCCGGCCCTCCGGGCCACCTCCCCCAGAGGGGGAGGATCTATCGGCGCGGCGCTCTCGAGGAACCTCCCCCTCTGGG
>JASGDR010000123.1:0-4491 GCA_047607095.1 Caulobacter sp. | reverse complement strand
CCACCAAGGTCCGCTACCACTCCAGCCAGCCCTGGCCGTTCCCGGCCTCGCTGATGATGGGCATGATCGCCGAGGTCGACAGCGACCAGGCCGCTCCCGACCAGACCGAGCTGGAAGCCGTGCGCTGGTTCGACAAGGACGAGGCCAAGGCCCTGATCCGCGGCGAGATCGAAGACGCCTTCGCCCCTCCCACGCTGGCCATCGCGCACCAGCTGATCAAGACCTGGTGCGAGAGCGAGGACTGACGATCAGGAACCTCCCCCCCGTGGGGGAGGTGATCGCGAAGCGATCGGTGGGGGGAGTTGCTGCGCGATCAGCCGAGGTCTGCGGAGGTTGAAAACGTCCCCCCACCGGCCTTCGGCCGCCTCCCCCACGGGGGGAGGTTCCCTCGGGCTCACCCGATCAGCCGCACCCACTCCCGCGCGACCATCGCGCCGAGCACCAGGGTCGACAGCGAGAACACCGCGAACCGCGCCAGCACGATGTTGAGGCTGGCCTGGATCAGGCTGTGGGCCACCCGCAGGCCCGCATAGGCCCAGGCCAGTCCCACCGCGACCGGATCGCCATGGCCCGCGACCGCGATGGCCAGCGCCGCCGCGTAGAAGATCGTCGGCTGCTCCATCAGGTGGTTGTAGTTGTCGGCCGCCTGGCGGGCGGCGTCGGGCAGACCCGAGAGCGAACCGGGAAACCGCGCGTCCTGCGGCTTGATCCCGGCCCTGCCCATGGCCGGCAGGCGCTGGGCGTACATCCACGCCCACATCAGCAGCGACCAGCTCACCAGCGCCAGCACCGGCGCGATCATCGTGTCCATGGCATTGCCTCCCCGGGCGATTCTTATTGGGGCGAGGCTATCGATGTAACGCCGGTATGCGAAGTGTGACGCTTGGTGAGGCCCTAGCCGCGGAGCTCGAGCTGCTCGACGGAAGGCAGCGCCTCGTGGTCGTCAAAGTCGATAAGGAGCGCGCGGGACCGATTAGGCGTAACGGCGAAGAAGCCGTCGCGATGAATGTCGCGAATCTGCAAGCCGACGCGCGGCAAAGCGTGCGCTGGAACCAGGAAAGACGGGTGTCCTGAACTCCACGGGAGCACGACTATGGTGTCGTACTCGGCGACGAATGCGGCCAGTCGTCCCGCCAGATCGGCCTCCTCCTGCCAGGCATGGCTCGGGGGCACGGCGGCGAGACGCGCCAGAAGATCCTCGTGCAGTTCGTCGGACAAAGGCGAGATGGCCACGTCCAGCGCTTTCCATGAGGCCGTGATCGCGGGTAAACGCCGCTTCCGCTGGATTCGAGCCGCCAGGATAGCGATGCGACCGTTGCGATCCTGGGCCATCTTCAGCGCTTCTTCAGCGTCTCTTCCATGCCGCGGCGGGCCAGTTCGTCGGCGCGTTCGTTGTGCTCGTGGCCGGCGTGGCCCTTGACCCAGCGCCAGTCGACCTCGTGGCGCAGGCGCGCGGCGTCGAGGCGCTGCCACAGGTCGACGTTCTTGACCGGGCTCTTGTCGGCGGTCTTCCAGCCCTTGGCCTTCCAGCCGTGGATCCACTGGGTGACGCCCTTCATCACGTACTGGCTGTCGGTGTGCAGCTCGGCCTTGGTCGGGCGGTTCAGGGCCTCCAGAGCCATGATCGCGCCCATCAGCTCCATGCGGTTGTTGGTCGTCGCCAGCTCGCCGCCGCAGATTTCCTTGCGCTTGTCGCCGTACATCAGCACCGCGCCCCAGCCGCCGGGGCCGGGATTCCCGCGGCAGGCGCCGTCGGTGTAGATCACCAGCTTCGGGGTCACGAGACGGGTCCGAACAGCGACAGGCCTTCACGGTGGACGGCCAGCTTGCGCTCGTATTCCAGTGGGTCCTTCGGGCGCACCAGGGCGCCGGCCGGGGTGGCGTTCCAGTCGGCCAGGCGGGTCAGGAAGAAGCGGATGGCCGCGCCGCGGGCCAGGATCGGCAGGGCGTCGCGCTCGGCCGGGCTCAGCGGCCGGCGGCGCTCGTAGCCGGCGATCAGGGCGCGGGCGGCGGTGACGTTGAAGCTGCCGTCGGCCTCGAAGCACCAGGCGTTCAGGGTGACGGCGATGTCGTAGGCGTAGGCGTCGTCGCAGGCGAAGTAGAAGTCGATCGTCGCGGCGAACCTGCCGTCAGGCTTGAAGAAGACGTTGTCGGGGAAATAGTCGGCGTGGACCGTGCCGGTCGGCAGGTTGCGCGGCCAGGCGAGCGCCAGCTCGGCCAGGTCCTTGTCGATGACGGCGGCCAGGCCCGGCTTCAGGTCCTCGGCGGCCTGGCGGTGCTTGGAGAACAGCGGGGCCCAGTGCGGCTGGCCCAGGTCGTTCGCGCGGCGGCCGGGATAGCCTTCGCCGGCCAGGTGCAGCCAGGCCAGGCCCTCGCCGGCCTCGCGGCAGTGGGCCGGGGTCGGCTTGCGCACCGACAGGCCCGGCAGGAAGTCGACGATGGCGGCGGGCTTGCCACGCAGGGTCTTGAGGTTCCGGCCCGCCTTGTCGGCGACCGGACGGGCCGAGGGGTAGCCGCGGTCGGCCAGCCAGCCCAGCAGGTCGAGGAAATAGGGCAGGTCCTCGGGCCGCGCGCGGCGCTCGTAGACCGTCAGGATGTAGCGGCCGGTCTCCGTCTCCAGCAGGAAGTTGGAGTTCTCCACGCCCTCGGCGATGCCCTTGAACGCCAGCGGGGCGCCCAGGTCGTACTCGGCCAGGAAGGCTTCGAGCTCTTGGTCGGTGATGTCGGTGTAGACGGCCATGGGCGCGGGATGCGGCGCCGCGCGCTGGCGGTCAAGCGGCTCCTGTCGGTCGGGGGAGGGCCATGCTATGGTTTTCGCTGCAAGGAGCGCTCCATGATCGAACTCAGGATCGAACAACAAGGCGAGGCTGTTAAGGTCGAACTGACCGAGGAGTTGCTGGCCTTGCTCGGCGCCAAGGCTGGCGACACGCTGGTCATCGATGGCAAAGCGGGGGGGCCGTTCACGCTGGCGGCGCGATCCACGGACGAGCGCTTTGAGCGCGGCCGGGCTTTTCTCGAACGTTATCGTTCTACTTTTGAGGCGCTTGCGAAATAGTCGCCCGTGAACGAGCCGGTTTGGATCGACGAAGCGCTGCTGATCCGTTGGCACGACTTGGTGTTGGCGGAGACGGGCGGCGCAAGCGGAGTGCGGGATCAGGGACTTCTGAATTCGGCCCTTGCTCGTCCGGTGAACCGTCATGTCTATGAGGGCGTCGTAGACCTTATCGAGCTCGCCGCAACCTATGCTGTGGCCGTCGCCTCGAACCACCCCTTCATCGACGGTAATAAGCGCGCGGCCTTCATGGCGCTTGGCATGTTCCTGGAGGACAACGGCCTCTGGCTGGTGGCCGAGCCCGACGATGCGACTGCGGTGATGTTCGCGGTCGCCGCCGACGAGATCGGCATCTCCGAACTCACCGAGTGGCTCCGCTCGCGCGTCATCGACGCGCCATAGCCCTCAAGCCGTCGTCAGCAGCCTGGGCAGCTTGAAGGTCACGGTCTCGCGGGCCTCGACCAGTTCCTCGATCTCCAGGTCGAAATGGCCGCCGATCGCGTCGATGACGCCTTGCACCAGGTCTTCCGGGGCCGAGGCTCCGGCGGTCAGGCCGACGCTTTCGACGCCGGCGAACCAGCTCCAGTCGAGGCCCGAGGCGTCGTCGATCAGATAGGCGGCCTTGGCGCCGGCCTTCATGCCCACTTCCTTCAGGCGCACCGAGTTGGACGAGTTGCGCGAGCCGACCACCAGGATCAGGTCGGAGGCCTGGGCCAGCATCTTCACCGCGTCCTGGCGGTTGGTGGTGGCGTAGCAGATGTCTTCCTTGTGCGGCGCGGCGATGGTCGGGAAGCGCTGCTTGAGCATGGCGACGATGTCGGCGGTGTCGTCGACCGACAGGGTGGTCTGGGTCAGGAAGGCCACGTTCGAGGCGTCCTTGGGCTCCCAGGTCGCCGCATCGCCGATGTCCTCGATCAGGGCCACGGTGCCCTCGGGCAGCTGGCCCATGGTGCCGACCACCTCCGGGTGGCCGGCGTGGCCGATCAGCACGATCTCGCGACCGTTGTCGAAATGGCGCTGGGCCTCGACGTGGACCTTGGAGACCAGCGGGCAGGTGGCGTCGAGATAGATCATCTGCCGGGCCTTGGCCTCGGCCGGCACCGATTTGGGCACGCCGTGGGCCGAGAACACGACCGGGCGGTCGTCGGGGGCCTCGTCCAGCTCCTCGATGAAGATCGCGCCCAGGGCCTTCAGCCGGTCGACGACATGGCGGTTGTGGACGATCTCGTGGCGCACATAGACCGGCGCGCCGAACTTTTCGATGGCCCGTTCGACGATCTGGATGGCGCGATCCACCCCCGCGCAGAAGCCGCGCGGACTGGCCAGGAAAAGGCGAAGCTTGGGGCGGATCGGCGCGGCGGTGCTCATGGCGCGGAACCTAAGCGTTCGCGGCCTCGCGCGCCAGACATGCGTAACGCGGACCGACGGGATGGAGCGTT
>JASGDR010000122.1:0-5388 GCA_047607095.1 Caulobacter sp. | reverse complement strand
GAGGGTGTCGAAGGTCGCCCAGCTATGGATCGTGCCGCCCGGCGCGTCGGACCTGTAGTCCGACTGCGGGAAGTTGGTGCGGCAGGCCAGGTTCACCGCACGGTCCACCGCCAGGCTGCTCTGGTCGATGGTGACCAGGTCGTCATAGGTGGTGTAGCGGCGGCGTGAATAGCGCAGGCCCGCGTCGACCTTCTGGATGAAGCCGTCGAGCGCGTAGCTGGCGTCGAAGCGGGTCGCGAAGATGCGATCCTTCTTCTCCTCTTCCTCGCGGGTCAGGCGGGCGTCGTCGCTGAACAGCGACCAGTCGTCCAGGTCGAAGCGGGAGTCGATGGTGATGGTCGGCGCAAAGCCGTTGCGGGCGTCGTAGACGTAGGGCACCCGCTGATTGTTGATGGTCGTGCGGTTGCCGTAGATGTCCAGCGGATCCGAGCGCAGGCGCACCGAGCGCGTCAGGTCGGTGCGGGTGGTCTGGCTGTAGGAGATGTCGGCCTTCAGGGTCAGGCGATCGGTGGCCTCGAACTCGAAGTTGCCGCCGCCGCCGATGTATTCCTCTTCCCGCTGGAACAGGGTCGACACCGACTGCAGCGTGCTCGAGCCCTCGGCGTAGAGCAGCCGGCCGTCCTCTTCGTACTGCACGTTGTGCAGGTTGTAGCGGGTCTCGGCCAGGCCCAGGTCGTGGCGATCCTCCTCGTAGTTCCGCTTGGAGTATTCGAGGTCGAAATTGGCGTCGAAGCGGTCGTTGGGCTGCCACTGCAGCGCGCCGAAGAAGGCGTCGCGCTTCTCCTTGGCGGTCAGCTGGCGATAGGTCATCGAGTTGGGCGTCAGGTAGAACGGCGTGCCGGCGGCGGCCTGGGCGCGGGTCACCTCGGTGCAGTTGCCGGTGCTGACGATATTGGGATTGCAGGCCACCCAGGTGTTGCTGGCCACGTAGGACTCGGCAGGGTCGTCGACCTGGTTGCGCTGGATCCCCAGCGAGATCCCGACGTCGCCCAGCTTGCCCAGCTCGTACTGGTCGACATAGCTGGCCGTGCCGCGCCAGCCCCAGGGGTCGGAGCCCCAGATCCGCTTCTGATAGGGATTGTAGTTGCCCTTCAGCTCCACCTGGGCCAGCCGCTTGCCGTAGTCGAGCGGCTTCTTGGTCTCCATCTCGATAGTGCCGGCGACGCCGCCCTCGATCAGGTCGGCCTGCTGCGACTTGTAGATCTTGATGCCGTTGAACAGCTCGGACGGGAACTGGCCGAAGTTGACGGCGCGGTCGCCGCTGCCGTTCGAGGCTTCGCGGCCGTTGAAGGTGGTGGCCGACAGGAACGAGCCCAACCCCCGCAGCGACACTTCCGTCGGGCCGTAATTGCCGCGGTCGGCGGTGGCGCCGGTGATGGTCATGATCGCTTCGCCGATCGACTGACCCGGCAGGTCGCCGATCTCGTTGGCCGACAGGGCGTCGACGATGGCCGTCGTGTCGCGCTTCACGGCGATCGAGTTCTGCATCGTCTGACGGACGGCGCTGACCACCACCTCGTCGACGGCGTTGTCGGTGATCGGCTGATCGGCCGGCGCGGCGGCGACCGCTTCCTGAGCCGAAGCGCCAGCGGCGAACGCGATTGCCGAGGCGGCGACGCCGCAGCTCAGGACCGATCGCAGGACCGCGAACCGCGACTGAACGCGCGGAGTATTGGCGACGTGCATGTTTGCTCCCTCCCCTTCTTTTCTTATGCCGGAACCGTGCGACCTGACCGCAGAGGCGTCAAGGTGGATTCTCAGACCAATTTTAGAAATAATTAGGCCAATTTAGACCGACCTATATGCATACCAATTTTCACCGGACAGGCGCGCGGAAGCGTCCCCGGCCAGGGCCGTGGCGCGAGGTCGCTTCCGCGTCCTCCCGGCCTAAGGAACCAGTTGGCTGCGCAGCGACGGCACGGCGACGGCCAGGTCGTTGACGACCAGCTTGGCGAACACCCGGGCGCCGGTATCCCCGACGTGGGTGTAGTCGAACTTGCGCACCTGCTGGCCGCGCGGTCCGGTCTCGGTGGTCGGAACGTCTGGCTGGCGAGCCTCTTCGGCCGACCGCGGCGGCAAGGTCGTACCGGCCTTGGCGGCGGCGACCTCGCTCTCGATCGGCTCGGCCTGAGCCAGCTTCATGGAGTCGACCGCGCCCAGCTTGCGCACGACGGCGGCGCTGGACCTGTTGAGGTCCACCAGCGGCGTCCCGGTCTCGGCGGCGACCTTGCGCACCTCCTCCGACCAGGGCTCCAGCGTGTTCTTCAGTTGGCCGTTCGCGAACTCGCGGCGGGTCAGCGGCGTCAGCAGCACCGGCTCGGCCCCAGCCGCCCTCACCTCCTCGACGAACCGCTTCAGGTTGGCCGGAAACTCGGTGGTCATGTCGGTCCAGCGCTCGCCCTTCGACGACTGGTCGTTGTGGGCGAACTGGATCAGCACGTAGGTGGCCGCATAGCCCTTCACCCGCGCCTCGTTCAGCGCGATGTCCCACGAGCCCTCGGCGCGATAGCTGCGGGTCGAGCGCCCCCCGCGCCCGAGGTTCAGGCAGTTCAGCGACGACTTGACGTGATAGTCGCAGAAGGCCGAAGCCCAGCCGCTGCCCGGGGCCATGGTGGAGTCGCCCACCAGGATGATCTTGTAGGGCTTGATCGGGGCCGCGTCGGTGCGCGGCTCGCGCTCCTTCTGCGGCCCGGGCGGCTGGGCCAGGGCGGAGGCCGCCGCCATGCCCGTCAGGGCCAGGGCGGCGAGCAGCGCTGTTCTTGTCTTCATGGTTCCCTCCCTTTTCGTTCTTCGTGGGGCTCGCGGCCGGCCTTACGAGAAGGCCAGCCCGCCGTTGATGTCGAGATTGACCCCGGCCAGGAACGAGGCGTCCTGCGAGGCCAGGAAGGCCACCGCGGCGGCCACCTCCTCGGGCGCGCCCTCGCGGCGCAGCGGCGTGTTTCCGGCCACGGCCGCGCGGCCTTCGGGCTTGGAGAAGATGTCGTGAAAGCTGGTGCCGATCAGCCCCGGGCACAGGGCGTTGACGCGGATGCCGCGCGGCCCCAGTTCCTTGGCCCAGCCCCGCGTCAGGGTCATCAGCGCGCCCTTCGAGGCGGCGTAGACGCTGGCGCCCGGACCGCCGCCGTCGCGGCCGGCCAGCGAGGCGATGTTGATGATCGCCGCGCCGTCCGGGATGTGCGGCAGAGCCGCCTTGGTCACCAGGAAGGCCGACTTCAGGTTCAGGGTCATGACCTGGTCGAAGAACGCCTCGTCCATGTCGGCCAGGGTCTTGCGGGCCACCATGCCGCCGGCGAGGTTGACGAGAATGTCGATCCTGCCGGTGACGGCCGCCGCCGCCGCCGCCAGGCCGGCGACCTCGGCGGCGTCGGTGACGTCGGCGCGGTGCAGGATCGCCTTGCCGCCGGCGGCCTCGATCCGGGCGGCCGTCTCCCGCGCCGAGGCCTCGTCGCCCCGATAGTTGACCACCACGGTCGCCCCCTCGGCGGCCAGGCGCAGCGAGACCTCGCGGCCGATGTCGCGGCCGCCGCCGGTGACCAGCGCGACCTTGTCCTTGAACCTCATGGGGTCCCCTCTTTTACTGAATGTCGGAAGCCGGCGCGGACACGGGGCTTTCACGCCCGCCCAGCAGCCAGAGAGCGATGACGCCCAGCGGCACGATGGCCGCCGCCAGGACGAAGATCGGGGCGTAGCCGTGACGGGTCATGACCGGCACGAGCCAGGTGGTGACCAGGGTGCCGGCCACGGCGGCGGTGCCGCCGATGCCCGCGATCGTGCCCACGGCCCCGCCGCCGTAATAGTCGCTGGGCAGGGTCTGGATGTTGTTGATGGCCACCTGGAAGCCGAACAGGATCACGGCGATCAGCAGCACGGCGGTCAGCGGGTCGGACGCCCGGGCCGTCAGCAGCAGGGCCGGCAGCATGATCACCCCGCCCAGGGTCACCGCGAGGCGGCGGGCCGACAGCGTCTTCCAGCCGCGCCGGATCAGCGCCCCGGAAAGCCAGCCGCCGCCCAGGCTGCCCAGCATGGCGCCGACGAACGGCACCCAGGCGAACAGGCCGATCTTGCGCACGTCGAAGCCGAAGCTTTCCGCCAGGTAGATCGGCAGCCAGGAGACGAACAGCCACCAGACCGGATCGAGGAAGAAGCGCGAGACGATGATCGCCCAGCTCTGCTTGCGGCGCAGCAGTTGCGGCAGGCTCGGCGACCAGCCGGCCCCGGCGCTCGCGGCCTCGCCGCGGTCGGCGATGTGGTCGCGCTCGGCCTTGCTCAGCCAAGGGTGCGCGTCGGGATCGGCGCGATAGACGAAGAGCCAGGGAACCAGCCACAGGAGGCCCAGCACGCCCACCACAAGGAAGGTCGCGCGCCAGCCCATCAGTTCGAACAGCAGGGCCACCAGCGGCGCCGAGACGATCGCCCCGATCGCCGCGCCGGAGTTGAAGATCCCCTGGGCCAGGGCTCGCTCGGGCGGCGGAAACCACAGGGCGTTGGCCTTGACCGCGCCGGGCCAGTTGCCGGCCTCGCTGACGCCCAGCGTCACCCGCAGCAGGGCCAGCAGGCCGAGCGAGCGCACCAGGCTGTGAGCGGCGATAGACACCGACCAGACCAGGATCGAGACGGCGAAACCCATGCGCACGCCGATGACGTCGAGGATCTTGCCGAACAGCGACTGCCCCGCGGCGTAGGCGATCATGAAGATGGTCACCAGCAGGGCGTAGTCGGCCTTGTCGGCGCCGATGTCCTTCGACACCGCCGGCCACATCACGGCCAGAGCGTTGCGGTCGATGTAGTTGACGACGGTCGCCAGGCCGACGAGGCCGACGATCAGCCAGCGAAGCCCGCCCTTCATTGCGCGACATCCTTGGCGTCGAAGCGGGCGAAGTGGCCCTTCCAGCTCAGGGGCGCGCCGTCGACCACGGCCTTGTGCGCCGCGCCGGCCTCTGCGCTGTCGGCGACGGCCAGGATGATCTTGCGGCCGCCGGCCAGGACGATGGTGACGACGTCGGCGTCGCCCGTCCGCACGTGGCGCAGAGCCTCGATGCGGCTGGTGCTGCCCTCCGTGGTCTCGGCCGAGGGATCATAGGCGCCGTGCGGCTCGAGCACGCCGACGAAGGTCGTATCGCCCGGGCTCTTCACGCGCTGGATCAGCACGGGCTCGCGGCGCAGGTTGAACTTCGGGTCGTTGGCCCCGCTCTCGCCCAGGATCACCTCGGCCCCGGCCGGCGGCAGCATGCGCCAGGTGTAGAAGCGCTCGCCGTTGATCCAGGTCAGGCGGGCGTTGGTCGCGTCGGGCGCTCCGGTCGCGTCGACCCACAGGTGCTGATAGCCGTCGTCCTTGCCCAGCACGGGGCGCTCGGCGAGGTTCTGCTTCAGCGGGAAACCGGCGTCGAT
>JASGDR010000121.1:0-4392 GCA_047607095.1 Caulobacter sp. | reverse complement strand
GCTCAGCCTGCAAGGCTCGGTCGGCTGGCTGTACGCCGTCTACGACACCTACAAGAACGCTGGCGGCGTGGGCGTGAACGCCGACGGCCACCGCCTGCTGAACTCGCCGCGCTGGAGTCTGTCGGGCGGCGCGACCTGGGACGTGCCGATCCAGGTTCCCGGCGCGATCCGCGCCAACCTGAACGCCCAGTGGCAGACCAAGACCTATTTCAGCGCCCTGCAACGGCCGCAGGACGAGGCGCCCGCCCAGGGCTTCCTCAACGGCTCGATCACCTGGACCGCGCCCAACCCGCAGTGGGCCGTGCAGCTGTCGGGCCGCAACCTGCTCGACAGCGACAAGCCGGTGACCTCGACCTACACGCCGGCCACGGGCGTCTACTACAAGAACTACCCCGATCCGCGGACCTGGCTAGTCACGCTGAAGTACGCGCTGTGATCCGATGACCGGCGCGCCCAACCTCACCCGCCTGGCCGGCTTCGTCGGAGACCTCGGCGCCCTGCTCGACCGCACGGGCGACGAGGCGGAGATCCTGCGCGAAGGGGGCGGCCTGCTGGCCGCCCTGATCGCGGCCGACGACTGGCTGCCGGACGCCTACGCCGTTCCAAGCCCGGCCCGCTACCAGCAGTACCTGCTGCATTGCGACAGCCGAGAGCGGTTCAGCGTGGTCAGCTTCGTCTGGGGACCGGGCCAGGCCACGCCCGTCCACGACCACACGGTCTGGGGCCTGGTGGGCGTGCTGCGCGGGGCCGAGCTGTCGCAGGGCTACCACCGCGACGGCGCGGCCCTGGTCCCGCACGGGCCGGTCCATCGGCTGGAGCGGGGCGAGGTCGAGGCCGTCTCGCCGACGGTGGGCGACGTGCATCAGGTCACCAACGCCTTCGACGACCGCGCCTCGATCAGCATCCACGTCTACGGGGCCAATATCGGCGCGGTGCGCCGCTCGACCTACGACGCCGAGGGACGCAGCAAGCCCTTCGTCTCCGGCTACTCCAACGACACCCTCCCCAACCTGTGGGATCGGTCCAGGCCGGTCCCCGTCGAGGCCGCGCCATGACCCTGCCCGTCGCCACGCCCCGCGAAGTCCGCCAGGACCTGATCGCCCGCCGCGAGATCGCCCTTCTGGACCTGCGCGAGGAAGACCCCTTCGCCAAGGCCCATCCGCTGTTCGCCTCGCAGCTGCCGCTCTCCCGGCTGGAAATCGAGATCCTCGACCGCGTGCCCCGCAAGGAGACGCGGATCGTGCTCTACGACGACGGCGAGGGCCTGGTTTCGCCGGCCGGCAAGCGGCTGGCGGCGCTGGGCTATGCCAACGTGCAGGCGCTGAAGGGCGGTCTGCAGGGCTGGAAGGACGCCGGTTACGAGCTGTTCCAGGACGTCAACTCCTACAGCAAGGCGTTCGGCGAACTGGTCGAGGCGCGGCGGCACACCCCGTCCCTGCCCGCCCAGGAGGTGCAGGCGCGCATCGACGCCAAGGCCGACCAGGTGATCCTCGACGCCCGCCGGTTCGAGGAATACGCCACCATGAGCATCCCGGGCGGGGTCAGCACCCCGGGGGCCGAGCTGGTGCTGCGGGCCCGGGCGCTGGCGCCCGATCCCTCGACGACCATCATCGTCAACTGCGCGGGCCGCACCCGCAGCCTGATCGGCGCCCAGTCGCTGGTGAACGCCGGCGTGCCCAACCCGGTCTTCGCCCTGCGCAACGGCACGATCGGCTGGACCCTGGCCCAGCAGAGCCTGGAAACCGGCCAGTCGCGGAAGTTCCCCGACGTCTCCGACCAGACCCTGGAAGAGGCCCGCGCCAAGGCCCGCGACGTGGCCTATCGCGCCGGGGTGCGCCGCATCGACGCCGAGGGGCTGGCGGATCTCGCCCAGGACCGCAAGCGCACCCTCTATCGCTTCGACGTGCGCACGCCCGACGAGTACGCCAAGGGCCACCCGCCCGGCTTCCGCAGCGCGCCCGGCGGCCAGCTGGTGCAGGAGACCGACGTCTTCGCGCCCGTGCGCGGCGGCCGCATCGTGCTGGCCGACGACCTGGGCCCCCGCGCCGACATGACCGCCTCGTGGCTGGCCCAGCTGGGCTGGGAGGTCTACGTGCTGGAAGGCGGTTTCGAGGGCGAACTGGCGACCGGGGCCTGGACGCCGACGCAGCCCCCGCACCTGCCGGTGGTCGAGACCATCCTGCCGCGCGCCCTCGCCGAGGCCCTGGCCGACGAGGCCGTCGTGGTGCTCGACCTCGCCCCCAGCCCCGCCCATCGCAAGGGCCACGTGCCCGGCGCCTGGTTCGCGATCCGGGCCCAGCTGGCCGAGGCGCTGGAGCGGATTCCGGAAGGCAAGCCGATCGTCCTGACCTCGCCCGACGGCGTGCTGGCGCGCCTGGCCGCGCCCGAGCTGGAGGACGTGGCCGATCGGCCGGTGCGGGTGCTGGACGGCGGCACGGCCGCCTGGGTCGCCGCCGGCCGGGCGCTGGAGACGGGCCTCGCCCGCGCCGCCAGCGATCCGACCGACGTCTACAAGCGCCCCTACGAGGGCACCGACAACGCCGCCGAGGCCATGCAGGCCTATCTCGACTGGGAGTTCGGCCTGGTCGACCAGCTGGCCCGCGACGGCTCGCACGGCTTCTTCGTGATCTGAGGCCCAGCCATGTCCCTTATCCTCTACATCGCTCCCGGCAGCTCCTCGCTGGCCCCGCTCGTGGCCCTGGAGGAGATCGGCGTCGCCTACGAGGTGCATCGCCTGGACCTGGCGGCCGGCGACCAGCGCAAGCCCGACTACCTGAAGGTCAATCCCAAGGGCCGGGTGCCGACCCTGGCCGTGTCGGGCGAGCCGGTCACCGAGGTGCTGGCGATCCTGACCTACCTGGCCCACCGCTATCCGCACAGCGAGCTGCTGCCGCTGCTGGAGCCGCTGAAGCTGGCCCACGCCTACGAGGTGATGAGCTGGTTCGCCAGCACCGTGCACGTGGCCTTCGCCCAGATCGCCCGGCCCGAGCGCTACGCCGACGACGAGGCGGTGAAGGCGGCCCTGGCCACGCCCGGCGAGGCCCGCTTCGCCCGCACCCTGGCCGACATCGAGCGCCTAGCCCAGGCCCCGGGGCCGTGGCTGCTGGGCGAGCACTTCAGCGCCGTCGACGCCTACGCCCTGGTGATCTGGCGCTGGGCCGAGCGCCGGCAAATCGACCTGTCCGCCTATCCCGCCTGGAGCGCCAAGGCCGCCCGCGCCTTCGCCCGCCCCTCCGTCGTCCGCGCCCTGCGCAAGGAGACGGCCCAGGCGGCCACCCACGCCCTCTGACCCACTTTTCTCGCACCCTCAGGAGCATTTCCCATGAGCGTCGAATTCATCGGTATCATCCACACCCAGAACGTCTCGGAGATCCATCCGCCGGCCGGCCCGGTGATCGACGTCGACTATGTCGAGAAGATCGCCCGCGCCCATGACGAAGGCGGCTTCGACCGCGCGCTGGTGGCCTTCCACTCGACCGGTCCGGAAAGCCAGCTGGTGGTGGCCCACGCCGCATCGGTGACCAAGAACCTGAAGTTCATGATCGCCCACCGCCCCGGCTTCACCCAGCCGACCCTGGCGGCGCGGCAGCTGGCGACGCTGGACCACTTCACCGGCGGGCGCGTGGCCGTGCACATCATCACCGGCGGCTCGGACGAGGAACTGGCCAAGGACGGCGACCACCTGACCAAGGACGAGCGCTACGCCCGCACCAGCGAATATCTCGACATCGTCCGCGCCGAATGGACCAGCGAAAAGCCCTTCGACTACAAGGGCGAATACTATCAGGTCGACCAGGGCTTCGGCGCGGTGAAGCCGCTGCGCACGCCGCAGATTCCGGTCTATTTCGGCGGTTCGTCGGAGGCGGCGATCCCGGTGGCCGGCAAGCACGCCGACATCTTCGCGCTGTGGGGCGAGACCCAGGCCCAGGTGGCCGAGACCATCGCCCGCGTGCGCCACGCCGCCGCCAAGCACGGCCGCCAGGTGCGTTTCTCTCTGTCGCTGCGCCCGATCATCGCCGACACCGAGGAAGCCGCCTGGGCGCGCGCCGACGAGATCGTGGCCAGGACCAAGGCCCTGCGCGAAGCCGCCGGCCTGCCGACCAGCGGCCACCGTCCGCCCAACGCCGGCTCGCAACGCCTGCTGGACGCCGCCGCCCAAGGCTCGCGCCTCGACAAGCGCCTGTGGACCGGCGTCGCCGCCGTCACCGGCGCGGCGGGCAACTCCACGGGCCTTGTCGGCACGCCCCAGCAGGTGGCCGAGGCCCTGCTCGACTATTACGACCTGGGGGTCACGACCTTCCTGATCCGCGGCTTCGATCCGGTGGAGGACGCCGTCGCCTACGGCCGCGACCTGCTGCCGCTGGTGCGCAGGCTGGTGGCCGAGCGCGAGGC
>JASGDR010000120.1:0-2869 GCA_047607095.1 Caulobacter sp. | reverse complement strand
GTATGACGCGCTCCGGCCGGATGGCTTGGAAGCTACCGGTCTTTACCGCGCTTAATGCCGGCCGGGAGGCCAAAACCCGTACCTTCCTCGGCGAAGTCGCCGGTGGAGAAGTCGGATGCGCGAGCCCGTGCCAGTCCAAATCGCGGTTCAGGATCACGCCGAAGCCGTTCCACCGGACCTGGCGATGATCACACGCCTGGTGCGCGAGGGCCTGGAGCATCTCGACGGCAATTCCGAAGCGGCTCGCCTGTGCCTGTCCGCCGCCGAGCGCCTGCTCACGCCTCGCGACCAACATCCCCTGGGAGGGTTGCTTGCGTGGCAGATCAAGCGGGTGGACCGGTATTTGGATCACCAGCTTGACGCCCACATCACGCTGAAGGCGGCCGCCGAGCAGGTTCGGTTGAGCCCCAGTTATTTCTCCCGCTGTTTTCGCCGTAGCTTCGGCGCGCCGTTCGCCAAGTTCGTGATGCAGAAGCGTGTCGCGCGGGCGCAGCAACTGATGGTGACCAGCCCGATGAGCCTGGGCCAGGTCGCGCTGGCCTGCGGCTTCGCCGATCAGGCGCACTTCACCCGCGTCTTCACCAACCTGACGGGCGGCGCGCCGGGAAAATGGCGCCGCTGGGTCACTGATCGCGATCCGCGACCCGCGCCGCGCCGTGCCGCGGCGCCGGACGGCCGCCACGCGATGGCCGCCTGCGGCGCCAAATCGGCCCACGGTCCCGCGGCCCGGATCGGATCGGCGTCATAGCGCCTTCTTCAAGGGGATTGATCATGACCAGGAGCATGGGGTGGACACGCCGCGAAGCTTGGCGCGGCGGGATGTCGCTGGGCGCGCTGCTCGGCGTCGCGGGGGCCGCCGGCTCGACCCGCGCGGGGATCGTCCAGGAGGAGGGCTACGCCGAGGTCCCTGGCGGCAGGATTTATTGGCGCCGGTTTGGGAGCGGCGACAAGACGCCGTTGCTCGCCCTGCATGGCGGGCCGGGGGCGTCGCACAGCTATCTGCTGCCGCTGCAGGCCCTGGCCGACGAACGGCCGGTGATCCTTTACGACCAACTCGGCTGCGGCCGCGCGGACGCCCCGGATGACGACGGCGCCTATTCGATCCAGCGCTCGGTCGACGAGGTGGACGCCGTGCGGGCCGCCCTCGGCCTGGACCGCGTCGCGCTGCTTGGTCATTCGTGGGGCGCCTTGCTCGCCGTGGAATATCTCTGCCAGGGGCGGGGCAGGGGCGTGGATCGCCTGATCCTCAGCGGCGCCATGGCCAGCATTCCCCAGGTCGTGGCCGGTTTCGAGCGTCTGTTCGCCACCATGCCTGACGGCTGGGGCGCGAAGATCCACGCGCTGGAGAAGGCGGGCAAGACGGGAACGCCGGAATACGCCGAGCTGGTCCAGAGGTTCTACGACGCCTTCGTTCTGCGGGTTCCGCCGAGCCCGGATGTTCTGGCGACCCTGGAGGCGCTGGCCAAGTCGCCGGCTTATCGCGTGCTCAACGGTCCTAACGAGTTCACGATCGTCGGCAAGATCAAGGATTGGGATCGCCGCAAGGATCTCGGGGCGATCACCCAGAAGACCCTGATCACCACGGGCGAGTTCGACGAGATCACCCTCGATTGCCACGAGACCCTTCGCGACGGGATCGCGGGCCCGGCCCGGCTGGCCGTGATGGCCGGGTGCTCGCACCTGACGATGAACGAGCAGCCGGCGCGCTACGTCGCCCTGCTGCGCGGCTTCCTGAACGAGGCTTGAGGCCTCGCCGCCGGCGACGGGGTGTGCGTCGCCGGCGAGATGCCCGGTTCTAGAGCCCCGGGCTCGCCTCGGCCCTGGCCAGACGATCGGCCATGCGCACCAGATCGGGCAGGGACTCGGCCTCCATCTTCTTCATCACCTGGCCTCTGTGAAGCTTCACCGTCGCTTCGGTGATGGCGACACGGTCGGCGATCTGCTTGTTCAGCAGGCCGGCCGCCACCAGGGCGAAGACCTGCCGCTCACGCTCCGAAAGGGTCTGGTAGCGAGCGCGGAGAGCCTCGTCGCCCTTGGCCTCTTCCCGGCGCTGCTGATCGGCGGCCAGGGCTCGGTTCACGGCCTCGAGCAGATCCTGCTCGCGCACGGGCTTGGTCAGCACGTCGACGGCGCCCGCCTTCATCGCCCGAACCGCCATCTGGACGTCGACATGGCCGCTGATCAGCACGACGGACAGGGGCACGCCGCTTCTGGCCAGGGCTTCCTGGAACTCGAGGCCGCTGCGGCCCGGCAGGCGGATGTCCAGGACGATGCAGCCCGCCCGCCGCAGGCGGCCGGCGTCGAGAAACTCCTGCACCGAGCCGTAGATCTCCGTCACAAGACCCACCGACTGGAAGAGACCGCTCAGCGCTTCGCGAACGCTCTCGTCGTCGTCGATGACCGCGACGACGCGCTCACTCTCGTCGCCCTTAGCCTTTGGGAACATCGACGCCGTATCCTTCCGCCAAAGGCAGGGTGAAACTGAACACTCCGCCGCCCGTCTCGTTGTCGCTCGCCCAGATCCTGCCGCCATGGGCTTCGATGATCGAGCGACAGATCGAAAGGCCCATGCCGATCCCTTCGGCCTTGGTGCTGAAGAAGGCCTCGAACAGGCGATCGGAGTCTTGGGGGCCAAGTCCAGGCCCGGTGTCGGCGACGCTGACCAGCGCGTCGCCGCCGCGGACTTCGGCGCTCAGCGTCAGGCGACGTTGGCCCTGAGGCGAGCCGTTCATCGCCTCGATCGCGTTCATGACGAGATTGAGGACGACCTGCTGCAATTGGATGCTGTCGCCCCGGATGGCGATCCTGCGATCGCCCAGCTCGGCCTTGGCGACGATATGGTGTCGCCGGAGTTCGCCTTCCAGCAGCT
>JASGDR010000119.1:0-4109 GCA_047607095.1 Caulobacter sp. | reverse complement strand
TTCGGGGTCTTGGTGCGGTAGGAGTAGTTGGCCGAGGCGTCGAAGGTCAGGGCGTCGGTGATCGCGTGCTCGAAGTTGGCGCCGATCACGGCGGTCACCTTCGGCGCGCCGGCCAGGGTCTGGCCCTTGGCCTGGTAGACATAGGTGCCGTTGGTCAGGGTGCTGCCGACATAGCCGGCCGCGATCATGTTGTTCGGGCAGCTGGTGATGTAGTCGGTGTACTTGGCGTCGGAATAGGTGGTCGAGGCGTTCAGCTTCAGCGAGCTGTTGACCCGCAGGTTGGCCTCGATCTCGAAGCCCTTGGCCTCCAGGCCGCCGGCGTTCTCGGTGACGAACTCGTTGTCGCGCAGCACCGAGGTCTGCAGGTCGGTGTACTTGTCGTAGAAGATGTTGCCGTTCAGCGTCAGGCGACGGTCGAGCAGCGTGGTCTTGGCGCCGATCGTGACGTCGTCGACGGTCTGCGGCTTGACGTTGGTCTTGGTGCCGCTGGCGGCGGCGTAGGTCACCGTCGGGCCGAGATAGCCGCGAGCCACGGTGCCGAAGATCAGCACGTTCTCCGACGGCTTGTAGTCGAAGCCGAAGCGGCCCGAGGGCTTGCTGGCCGTGGTGCTGCCGGTCTGCAGCGCGCGGGCGGTGTTGTTGACGACGCCCGAGGCCAGGCTGGCGTCGACCGTGGTCCAGTTCGAGGCCTCGACCTCGTCGCGGGTCCAGCGCAGGCCGCCCAGCAGGCTGAACTGGTCGGTCAGCTTGAAGCGGCCGTCGCCGAACACGGCGATGCTGTCGGTCTTGGTGATCACGTGGTTCAGGCCGTGGGTGATCGAGATCGTCAGCGGCGAACCGTACTGGATGGCGGGACGGTACTGGGCGCTTTCACCGCGGTTCTCGACCTCCAGGTGCGAGGCGAACAGGCCGGCGACATAGGTCAGGCGACCGTCGCTGGGCGAGGTCAGGCGGAATTCCTGCGAGGTCTGGGTCTTGACCAGGCCCTCGGCGTGGGCGGTGAAGCGCGCCAGGCTGGAGCCGTCGATGGCGTAGTCGTAGGGGTCCTGCTTGTAGCCGCGATAGGCTGACAGCGAGGTCAGGGTGTAGTCGCCCAGTTCCCAGTTCAGTTCCAGCGAGGCGCCGTAGTTGGTGGTCGACAGGCTGCCCGCGCCGTCCTCGATCGACTTGTCGTTGGAGGAGCCGGCGGTGACGCCGTAGCTCGACGCGTTGCTGAAGGCCAGGTCCGTGGACGGGACCTTGTTGAGGGTCCAGAGCTGGCCCGGGCCCTTCTGGCGCTGACGCGAATAGTCGCCGATGAGATAGGCGCTGAAGGTGTCGCTGGGCTTCCAGTAGACCTTGCCGCGGGCGCCGTTGTTGTGGATGCCGCCCCAGTCCTCGTTGCGGACCACGTTGCGGACGAAGCCGTCATAGGCCTTGTCGAACACGAAGAGGCCGATGGCCAGGTCGTCCGACAGCGGGGTGGTCACGCCGACATGGACGTCGCGCTCGTTCAGCGAGCCGTAGGAGGCGAAGAAGTCGCCGGTGGCGCGGTCGAGGCTGGGCTTGCGGGTGGTGATCGAGATCACGCCGCTGGAGGCGTTCTTGCCGAACTGGGTGCCTTGCGGGCCCTTGAGCACTTCGACGCGCTCCAGATCGCCCAGGCTGTCGACCGGCGAGCCGAAGCCGGCCACGACGCCGTCGACCACCAGGCCGACCGGCGATTCCGAGCTGGACGAGAAGCCGCCGGCCGAGCCCACGCCGCGCAGGCGGAAGCCGGAGTCGTTGGGCGAGGTCCCGAACTGCACGCCGGCCACCGAGTACTGCAGGTCGGTGACCTGCTTGGCGCCGGTGGCGGCCAGTTGGTCGCCGCTGACGGCCGAGACGGCCAGCGGCACGTCCTGCAGGCGTTCGGAGCGGCGGGTGGCGGTGACCACGACCTCTTCGATCGCCACCGCCGACTCCGTGGTCGGAGCCGCTTGTTGGGCGTAGGCCGCGCCGCCGACGGCGACGCTCATGCCGGACGCCGCCAGCAGGCCGAGCTTGAATGCGTTCATCTTGGGGGTTCCCCTTCCCTCGAGCCGGCGATCTTCCGTCGTCCGGCTTCGTTTCCGTTTCCCTGGACCCCGGCTTGCTGCCGGCGTTGGTGTTGATTGGACGGTAGCGAGGGGGTCTCGACCCGACCAATTCAATCGTTGAACAGCAACTATCACTCAAGATTATGCGGGACTGCATTTCATATAATGAAACCAAGAACTGACTTGCGGGAACGGCGCCGCTCGGTCTAAGGCGCTTGAAATGTCAGGGCTCGAGAGAAGGCCCGACGTTCGCTGGAGGACCCGCCGTGCGCTTTCACAACCTCGACCTGAACCTGTTGGTCGTGCTGGATTCCCTGCTGCAGGAGCGCAGCGTCAGCCAGACGGCCCAGGCCCTGCGTCTCACCCAGCCGGCGATCAGCAACGCCCTTTCCCGCCTGCGTCTGCACTTCGAGGACGACCTGCTGGTGCAGGTGGGCCGCAAGATGGTGCCCACGCCGTTCGCCGAAAGCCTGGCCGGTCCGGTCCGCGAGGCCCTGGACGGCCTGCGCCGGATCGTCGTCACCCGCTCGGAGTTCGACCCCGCCGCGGCCGACCGCACCTTTACCTTCGTCTGCTCGGACTACGTCTTCAACGTCCTGATGACCGGGGTCATCCGCAAGCTGGTGACCGTCGCCCCGCGCCTGAAGATCGTCGTGCTGCTGACCTCCGACCAGAGCGCCGCCCTGCTGGGCGAGGGCAAGATCGACTTCATGATCTCGCCCGAGCGCAAGTGCGATCCGGGGCATCCGAAGAGCCCGCTGTTCAGCGACCGCTTCGCCTGCATCGCCTGGCGCGACAACCCGCTGGTCGGCGCCAGTCTCAGCCTGGAGAAGTATCTCGAACTGGAGCACGTCTCGGTGACGCTCGGCCCGCACAACCCGCCGCACATCGAGCAGGAGTCGCTCGACGCCCAGGGCGTGGAGCGCAACATCGTCGTGCACGCCCCGACCTTCAACTGCGTGGCCGAGACCGTGGTCGGCACCAACATGATCGCCACGGTCCACGCCCGTAACGCGGCCATCCTGGCCAAGCGCCTGCCGTTGAAGATCCTGGCCCCGCCGGTGGAGATCGCGACCTTCACCGAGTACCTGCAATGGCACAAGAACAAGGAAACCGACGCCGGCACGCTGTGGCTGCGCGACTTCCTGATCGAGCACGCCCAGGGACTCTAGGGCCTTGGAGCGGGACTAGCTCGCAAGCCCGATCAGCATCTTGAGCAGCACGGCCGCGGCGGTCAGCCCAGCGATGATGGTGGTGAAGCAGGCGAGGCTGCTGGCCAGCCCGTGAGCGCGCCTTGGACGGCGCGAGACCATGTCGATGGTCATGTCCGGTCTCCTCCCAAGCCGCTCTGACGGCGGCGTATGGGAGGAGCTTCACCGCGATGGCGCGGTTTCGCCAATTCAATCGCTGAATGGCGACCATAAGCCGCATGAACCCCTCGCCCGCCATCATCGGCGGTGATGCGAGACATTCCCCGATTGAATTTTTTCCGCGCCCCGCCCTCCCCGTAAATGGCCGCAAGGGGCGCGGCGCATCAGCGACCGCCGCCCGCAACAAGACTGTCAGGGTGGAAACAACACGTGGCGCGTACGCTCATCACCAACATCCAGGTCTTCGACGGCACCGGCCACGCGCCCTTCGCCGGCGAGGTGCTGATCGAGGACAACCGCATCGCCCGCGTGGCGGCGACGCAGGCCGAAGGCCGCATCGAGGCGGCCGACGCGGCCGTGATCGACGGGGCCGGGGCCACCCTGATGCCGGGCCTGATCGAGGCTCACGCCCACCTGTCATGGCCCTCGTCGATCGAGCGCTTCATTCCCGACTTCATCCTGCCGCCCGAAGAGCAGCTGCTGGCCACCGTGCGCAACGCTCGCGTGCTGCTGGAAAGCGGCTTCACCAGCGCCTATTCGGCCGGGGCCCTGGGCGAGCGCATCGAGGTGGTGGTCCGCAACGAGATCGAGGGCGGCTGGACGCCCGGTCCGCGCCTGCGGGCCTCGACGATTGAGCGCAGCCCCGAAGGCGAGAACACCGGCGAGGTCGACCACGGCCGCG
>JASGDR010000118.1:0-6951 GCA_047607095.1 Caulobacter sp. | reverse complement strand
CGCCAGATCCAGCGCCGCGAGATCAGCGACCAGGAGATCCTCGAGCGCTGCCTCTATCCGATGGTCAACGAGGGCGCGAAGATCCTCGAGGAGGGCAAGGCCATCCGCGCCTCCGACATCGATATCGTCTGGATCAACGGCTACGGCTGGCCGGTCTATCGCGGCGGCCCGATGTTCTGGGGCGAACTCGTCGGGCTCGACAAGGTTCTGGCCGGCATGAAGGCCTTCCAGGAAAAACACGGCGACGACTTCAAGCCGTCGGCCCTGCTGGAACGGCTCGTGGCCGAAGGCAAGGGCTTCAAGGACGCGTAAGCGGCCGCAGCGCGACGGCCCCCTCAGTCGCTCCGCGACAGCTCCCCCAGAGGGGAGCATCTGAGGCGATAGATCCTCCCCCTCTGGGGGAGGTGGCCCGGAGGGGTCGGAGGGGGTCCCCCACGGCCGCGAGTAAAGGAATCCCCATGACCATCTCCTCCATGATCGCCGCCGACTACGGCGTGATGGGCGACATCCTTCGCGAACGGGCGGCCGAGGCTCCCGACCGCCCCGCCGTGATCATGGAAACCGGCGAGACCGTGACCTACGCGGCCTTCGACGCCCTGGCCGACCGCGTCGCCGCGGCCCTGCAGCGCGACGGCGTCCAGCCCGGCGAGGCGGTCGCCGTCTGCGCCCTGTCGTCGATCCCCTATGCGGCGGTGTTCCTGGGGGCCTTGAGAGCCGGGGTCGCCGTCGCGCCGCTGGCCCCGTCGTCGACGCCGCAGGCCATCGCCGGCATGGTCGCCGACTGCGGCGCGAAGCTATTCTTCGTCGACGCCGGCGTCGCCGAAGCGCAGAAGCCCGCCCCGGTCGCCGCCCGCGCCATCGCGCTCGACGGCTCGGCCTCCGGTGAGGCGTTCGAAGACTGGCTCGCCCCCGAGGGCGCGACCCCGGCGCCGGTCGAGATCGGCCCCGAGCACCCGTTCAACATCATCTATTCCAGCGGCACCACCGGCGCGCCCAAGGGCATCGTCCAGTCGCACGGCATGCGCTGGAAGCACGTCTTCCGCGGCGACGCCGTCGGCTATGGCCGGGACGTGGTCACCCTGCTGTCGACCCCGCTCTATTCCAACACCACGCTCGTCTGCTTCTTCCCCACCCTGGCCGGGGGCGGGACCGTGGTGCTGATGAAGAAGTTCGACGCCGGCCGCTTTCTGCAGCTGGCGCAGGACCACCGCATGACCCACGCCATGCTGGTGCCGGTGCAATATCGCCGCCTGCTGGCCCATCCCGACTTCGACGCCTTCGACCTCTCGTCCACGCGCCTGAAGTTCTGCACCAGCGCCCCGTTCGCGGCCGAACTGAAGGCCGAGGTGCTGAAGCGCTGGCCCGGCGGCCTCGTCGAATATTTCGGCATGACCGAGGGCGGCGGCACCTGCATCCTCATGGCCCACGAGCACCCGGACAAGCTGCACACCGTGGGCCGCCCAGCTCCGGGTCACGACATCCGCCTGATCGACGAGGACGGGATCGAGGTGGCCGCGGGCGTCGTCGGCGAGATCGTCGGCTGCTCGCCCGCCACCATGAACGGCTACCACGGCCAGCCCGGCAAGACGGCCGAGGCGATCTGGACCTCGCCCGACGGCCGCCGTTTCGTGCGCACCGGCGACGTCGGCCGCTTCGACGAAGACGGCTTCCTGACGCTGATGGACCGCAAGAAGGACATGATCATCAGCGGCGGCTTCAACATCTATCCCAGCGACCTCGAAGCCGTGATCGCCGCCCATCCGGATGTGCTGGAGGCCGCCGTGATCGGCGTACCGTCCGACGCCTGGGGCGAGACGCCGGTGGCCTTCGTGGCCCTGAAGCCCGGCGCCGCGGCCGACGCCGAGACCGTCCGCGACTTCGCCAACGAACGCCTGGGCAAGACCCAGCGCCTCTCCGACCTCGTCCTCGTCGACGCCCTGCCCCGCAGCCACATCGGCAAGGTGCTCAAGCGCGAGCTGCGGGACGGGTGGGCCTCGAAATCACCTCTCTCATAGAGAGAGGGTTCACCTTCAAAATCCGGAAAATCCTCAACCTGCGCCGCGACCGCGCGCCGCATCGGGAGGCGGCGAGTCACTCGATACGTTCAGTTAACCATGATGGCGTCGTCGGGGCGCCTTTGTTGCGGAAGCGTCGATCGCATGTCCTCCCTCACAGCCGCCGCTCTGGCGTCGCAGCCGAAAATCCAGGGCCCCGCTTCCGACGCGCCGATCGACTTCGACGCCGTCTCCCGCGCCCTGGTCCCGGCCGACGACCTGAACGGCCGGCTGGCCCAGCGCTTCTCCCGAACCACCGCCGTACGCGCCGCCGCCGACCGCGCCGCCGCCACCGCCGACCTGCTGGCCGCCCAGGGCGCCCGTCCCGGCGGGGTGTGCATCGTCTCGGCCCTGGCCGGCCGCGAGACCCTGGAAGGCGTCGCCGCCGCCGGCCTGACGCCCTGGCTGGTCGACGTCGACCCGTTCACCTGGATGGTCGACACCGCTCACCTGCGCGAGCGGATGGCCGAGGCCCCCTGCCCGCTCGAAGCCATCGTCACCACCTGCGCCTTCGGCCGCGCGCCGGACTTGGCCGCCCTCGCCGCCTTCCAGGCCGAGACCGGCCTGCCGATCGTGGTCGACGCCACCTTCGGCTACGACGTGATCATGGACGCCCCGGTGCCGGTGGTCGTCGGCCTGCCGGGCGGCCGGGGTGTTTTCGTGGCCGCCGAGGACGCCGCGCTGATCGCCCGCCTGGCCGCGCCCGCCTTCGAGGGCGAGGCCGGTCTCGACGCCTGGCCCCTCAAGCGCCAGCAGCTGGCCACCAACGCCCAGCGCCTGCGCATGCTGCTGCTCGGCTCGCCGATCCAGTTCCAGCCCGGCTGGGGCCTGTCCTGGGTGTCCAGCGCCTGCGTCGTCAGCGTCGCCGAGGGCTGCGCCCCGGCCGTCGCCGCCCTGCTGGCCGTCGAGGGCCGCTTCGTCACCTGCGTGGGCGTGCGCGCCCCCGAAGCCGACGCCGACGCGGTGCCGGTGGTCGATCACCTGGCCGGCAAGATGCTGGGCCTGCCCTTCGCCGCCGACCTCGACATCGCCGACCTCGACGACCTGGCCGAAGCCGTCCGCCGCGCGGTGGCCCAGGTCTAGCGTCCTTCTCCCCCTGCGGGAAAAGGAACCGAAACAACAGAAAGGCCGGAGACTTTCGTCCCCGGCCCAGGGTGATCGACGGAGGAAGTCGATCGCCAGTTCCCCGAGGCGGGGATCTCGAAAGCATTTTCAAGCGAACCGGACTCCGGTTCGCGCGAGGAAAATGCGGTGAAGCAAAAGGCTAGAACGTCTTGCGCACGCTCAGCTTGTAGGTCCGGCCCAGCGGATCGCCGGTGAACGGGTCGTAGCCCAGGTCCAGGCGGGCGTAGGACGGGTCCTTGTCGAACAGGTTGGTGATCGCCACCGTCGCCGTCGTGTCCCGCGGCAGCTGCACGCGATAGGCCAGGTCGGTGACGGTCTGGGCGTCGATGGTCTTGCCGTTGGCGACCGTCACCGCCGCCCCCGTCGTGTCCTTGTAGGCCCCGGTCGCGAACGGCGCCGTACGCTGGTCGGTGTAGTCGCCGATGTAGCGCACCGTCAGGCGCAGGTTGTGTGGCCCACGGCTCCACTCGCCGAACACCTCGCCCTTCCACTGCGGGATGGGCACGACGGTGGTCTGGTAGTTCAGGAGGCCCACCGCGTCGAAGGCCTTTTCCACCACCACGCCCTCGACCGTGGTCGCCCCCACCTCGTACTTCTGGACGTAGGTGCCCGAGCCGCCGACGGTCAGGGCGCCGCCCAGCACGCCCTCGAAGGCGTACTCGGCCGAAAGGTCGAAGCCCGAATTCTCGATCGGCGCGCCGTTGATATAGAAGGTCTTCAGCCGCGCGATGCTGGTGGTCGGGGTGCTGCACGAGCCGTTGAAGGTGAAGCGCGCCTGCAGGGCGGCGTAGGCCGCGTTCCCGCAGTTGTTGGCTCCCGCCGCGCCGTTCGGATAGAGCGCGCTGGTGATGCCCGCCACCGGCTCGGCGACGATCGGATTTTTGAAGTCGAACCGGAAGTAGTCGATGCTGGCCTTGAAGGCGCCGGCCTTGAACAGCAGGCCGAAATTGTAGGTGTTGGCCTTCTCGGGCTTGAGGTCCGGATTGCCAAAGATGTCCACCGCCCGGAAGACGCCGAGGATGCCCTGCAGGGAGGTCACCGAGGTGGTCGTCGTCAGCGGGTCGGGCGGCCCGCGGAAGGTCGAGCCTGCCGAGGCTCGCACCGCCATCCACGGCAGGGCCTGCCAGCGGATCGAGGCCTTGGGGTTGAAGGTCGAGCCCACCGCCCCGCCGTAATCCTCGTAGCGCGCCGCAAGCTGGGCCTGCACCGTCTCGGTGACCGGCAGGCTGAGCTCGCCGAAGGCCGCCACGACGTCGCTCTGATTATCGGCCGGGGTGCCCACGCCCAGGAACATGAACGGCCCGTTGCGCGCCGAGCCGGTGCAGTTGGTCACCCCGTAGTCCGGCGTGTTGACGCACGGATTGATCAGGGCGTTGGAGATATCGTTGTAGGTCGCGGTGAAGTAGCTGCGCCGGTACTGAACGCCCGCCGCCCAGGCGATGTCGCCGCCCGGCAGGGTGATCGCCGTCTTGCCGTTCAGCACCGCCTCGGCCACGAACAGCCGCGAGGTCTGCTTGGTCGACAGCTTCTTGAAGAACCAGTCGGTCAGTTCCTTGCTGTTGGCCAGGCTGGAGACGTAGCCCGGATTGGCGACCCCGGTGATGGCGTTGCTCGGGATCGCGCTGGCGAACGGGTTGTAATACATGCAGCCGCCGACGCCCGGCGTGCCCTGGATCCCCGCCGTGTTCGGATCGGTGTCGCAGTTGGGCCCGCCCAGCCCCCGCAGCGCCAGGGCGAAACGGTTGACCAGGGTGTCGTAGCCGGTGCGGATGCCCACCTCCTGCGAGTAGGTGACCGCCGCCTCCCAGCCGATCCCGTTGCCGAACTCGCCCTTCAGGTCGGCCGAGACGCGATAGGCGTCGAACGAGCGCGAGCCGATCGACGGGCCATAGCCGAACGCGGGATTGCCGCCGATGCCGTAGGGCCGGTTGGCCGCGTTGATGGCGCCGAAGGCGAAGACGCTGCTGGGAACGGTCGTCTGGACGCCCGTGCCCAGGCCGGTCAGGGTCACCGTCGGATTGGCGGCCATGAAGGCGGCCAGGCCTGGATTGGTCGCCGGCACGTAGTAGCGGCCGATCAGGCTGGTCGAGGCGGCCACCTCGGCGGTCGGCACGGCCAGGGCGGCGTAGGACGGCGAGGTGTTCCAGTCGGGCGTGTCGGTATGGGCCCACATCGCCTCGACATGCAGCTTGGTCGTGTCGGAGAGCTCGGCGTTGACCTCGCCGTAGATCTGCACGGCGTTGGACTTTTCCACCAGGTTGTCGAACGGCGTGTAGTGCCAGTAGCAGACCGGCGTCAGGCCGCTGAAGCCGGGAAACCCGCCCAGGCTGGCGCAGGCCGGATCGCGCATGCCGTTGGTGGGGCTGGCCGCCGGGATGAAGGTCGAGGGATTGCCGGCGGCCGACCAGCCGGCCTCGGGATTGTCGAGATAGCCGCGATTGGCCCAGTCGCGCTCGGCGACGCTGAGCTTGGAGCGGTGCTGCCAGCCTACGCTCAGCAGCATGTCGCCGTGATCCCACTGCTTGCCGTAGGTCAGGTTCAGGCCGTAGTCGCCGTCCGAGCCGTCGATGAATCGGTAGTCGGCCCCCATCTCCAGCCCGTCGACGTTCTTCTTGGTGATGAAGTTGACCACCCCGGCGATGGCGTCCGAGCCGTAGGTCGCCGCCGCTCCGTCCTTCAGCACCTCGATCCGCCCGATGGCGGCGGCGGGAATGATGTTGGTGTCGACGATGCCCGCGCCGGCCGCGGCCAGCGGATTGATCGCCAGCCGCCGCCCGTTCAGCAGCACCAGGGTGCGCTGCGAGCCCAGGCCCCGCAGGTTCACCGAGCCCGAGCCTTCCGAACCCTGGGCCCGGCTGTCGAACTGATTGGTGTCGCCCAGCACCCCGCTCGACACCGACAGCGCCTTGATCATCTCGACGGTCGAGGGCGAACCGCGCTTCTGCAGCTCCTCGGCCCCGATCACGTCGACCGGCAGGGCCGCGTCCTCGGGCGTGCCGCGGATGAAGGAGCCGGTGACCACCACCTCCTCGACCTGCGTGGTTTCCTGGGCCCATGCCGCGCCCGCCGTCGCGGCGAGCGCCATCGCCAGCGCGCCGGCCGAGCCCGCGCGCAGATAGGTCTTCCTGGTCATCTTCCCTCTCCCGGTCTCTCTTCTTGTTCGGAGCGCTTGGGCGAGGGCGGACCTCTCTAGGGGTCGACGATATCCTCCGTGCGCGAAGACTCCGGACGACCGCCCGCCGTCGCGAAATCACGCGTTTCGAAATTGGAAGATGCGAACCTAGACGCCGACACCTTGGGATCCCCCTCTCGCCGGATACTTTGTACGCAAAGCTTTTCTGGCCGATCGACCACGAGTCGAACGGGCTCGACATCGAGAGTCGAACGAACGTTTCGATGATTGAGTATGTTTTCCCAAGCGTCAACCGTCGTAATCTTCGAGCATGTTGGAAGCTTGGGGATCCGGGCGGTCGACCAGCGACGGCGAGCGCCCCGCCCACGGCCGCCAAGGCGCCTGTCGGAGGCGGCGTCATCTACGTAGTGACCGCAATCGGTGCGGATTCCCGTCGCACAGCGGCGAGACGGACTTTTTTCCTGTGAGTTGTCGCCCTAATTGAGCGAACGACGGTTCAGTTCGTCCGTTATGGGTCTGTCGTCCGACAGTGTGGGGTGAAATCTAGATGAGTTCCGACGCGATCGCGGATCGCCGGCCGCCGGCTGCGCGCCTCGCCGCCCTGGCGGGCGCGGGTCTGGCCGCACTCGCCCTGGCCGG
>JASGDR010000117.1:0-6141 GCA_047607095.1 Caulobacter sp. | reverse complement strand
CCTGGCCGGTCTGACCAAGATCCTGGCCAACGAGTGGGCGACCAAGGGCATCAACGTCAACGCCATTGCTCCTGGGTACTTCGACACCAACAACACCGAGGCCCTGCGCGCCGACGCAGACCGCAACGCCTCGATCCTGGCCCGCATCCCGGCCGGCCGCTGGGGCCGTCCGGAAGACCTGGGCGGGGCCGCCGTGTTCCTGGCCTCGTCGGCCGCCGACTACGTCCAGGGCGTGACCCTGCCGGTCGACGGCGGCTGGCTGGCCCGCTAAGCCGCCGCGTCTTCGAGACCGCCGAACGTTCGATCCCCGCGAAGGCGACTTCGCGGGGATTTTTCGTTGCGGGGCGGGCAGGCGCCGACGGCGCCCGCTGACGCACAAAATGCGCGCCAATGAACAATGGTAGCGCAACCATCGAACCGTCCGGCTTCCCCTGGGCGGTGAAGGGCTGTAGAGCCCGCACAGCGTTCGTCCGGGCCGGGTTGGACGCGAGAACCGTTAGATCAGTTCTTACAGTCCTGACGATCCGCCGCTCCTCCTCGCGGCGGTGATGGAGCATGCGCATGCGCGACACGGCCCTCTCCCTCGGCTCAGACCGACCCACCAGCCGCGATGTCCGGCGAAACGCCGGCCTGCTGGGCGACCTGTTGATCGAGGCGATCGGCTATCTGGAAGGGGAGGAGGCCGCCGGCCTCGTCAGCAAGGCCCGCAAGGCCGCCTCGCACGAGAGCGCCGAGGGCGAGGCGCCCGGCCTCGACCACCTGTTCGCCGACCTTTCCAACGACCAGGCCGTGTTTCTGGCCCGCGCCTTCGCCAGCCACTCGCTGCTGGCCAATATCGGCGAGGACGTGGCCGGCCGCCGCCGCCACGCCGAGGCCGACGCCCAGCCGGGCGACCAGCGCGCCCGCACCCTGGTCGACGCCGTCGCGGCCCTGAAGGCCGAGGGCAAGACCGACGCGGACCTCGCCAAGGTCTTCGCCGCCATGAACGTGGTGCCGGTGCTGACCGCCCACCCGACCGAAGTGCGCCGCCGCAGCATGGTCGACCGCGAGACCGAGATCTCGCGCCTGATGAGCCTGCGCCGCCACCACCTGCCGGCCGATCTGGAAGCCGACATCCGCGAGCGCCTGTTCCGCGAGATCGCCCTGATGTGGCGCACGCGCCTCTACCGGCCCGAGCGGATCACCGTGAAGGACGAGATCCGCAACGCCCTGTCGATCGTCCGCACCTCGATCCTGCCGGCCCTGGTGGACCTCTACGAGGAATGGTCGGGCAAGGTCGGCAGCCACGGCCACATCGCGCCGCTGCTGAAGATGGGCTCGTGGCTGGGCGGCGACCGCGACGGCCACCCCGGCGTCAACGGCGACACCCTGAAGCTGGCCCTGTCGTCGCAGTCGCGGGTGATCCTCGACTGGTACGCCGGCGAGGTGCGCAAGCTCTGGTCGAACCTGGCCGTCTCGACCGCCTACACCCCCGTCTCGCAGGAGCTGCTGGCCCTGGCCGCCCAGGCCAAGGATCCGTCGGTTCACCGCCTGGACGAGCCCTACCGCCTGGCCCTGGAGCTGATCTTCGACCGCCTCACGGCCGTGTCGCAGAAGCTGACCAACCAGTGGGTGGCCTATGCGACGAGCCGCACGGACGTCGAGCCCTACGCCCACCCCGACGCCTTCGTCGCCGACCTGCAGGTGATCATCGACTCGCTGGAGGCCAACGGCGGCGACCGCCTGGTCGGCTCGGCCCTGCGCACGCTGGTGGCCGTCGCCAAGGCCTGCGGCTTCCATCTGATGAGCCTGGACCTGCGCCAGAACGCCGACGTCCACGAGCGCACCATCGATGAGCTCTACCGTCGCGCCGGCACCGGCGTGCGCTATCTCGACCTCGACGAGGAAGCCCGCTCGGCCCTGCTGATCGAGGAGCTGTCGCACCAGCGGCCGCTGGTCTCGCCGTTCACCGCCTACAGCGAGGAGACGGCCAGGGAGCTGGCGACGATGGAGGCCGCGGCCCAGGCCGTGCGCGACTACGGCCACGCCTGCATCGGCGCCTACATCATCTCCAAGTCGGCCACCCTGTCGGACATCCTCGAGCCGCTCGTTTTGCTCAAGCAGGTCGGCCTGGTCTGGGGCGGCGCGGCGCCGCGCTCGTCGCTGAAGGTCGCCCCGCTGTTCGAGACCATCGAAGACCTGGAGAACGGCCCGCGCGTGCTGCGCCAGTGGCTGGAGCTGCCGATCAGCCGCACCATCCTGGGCGACCGGCCGGTGCAGGAGATCATGCTCGGCTATTCCGACAGCAACAAGGACGGCGGCTATGTCGCCTCTCGCCGGGGCGTGGCGCGCGGGGCCTCGGCCCTGGCGTTCGAGGCCGACCGCATGGGCGTCGGCATCCAGCTGTTCCACGGCCGCGGCGGCAGCGTCGGGCGGGGCGGGGGGCCGGCCGCCGAGGCCGTGCTGGCCCAGCCGGCCGGCACCGTCCAGGGCCGCATCCGCATGACCGAGCAGGGCGAGATGATCGCCCGCCGCTTCGGCGACCAGCCGACCGCCCGGCGCAACCTCGACGGCCTGGCCGCCGCGGTGGTGCAGGCCAGCCAGCGTCCGGTCAGCCGCCCCGATCCCAAGGTCGAGGGGGCGATGACCGCCCTGGCCCAGGCCTCGTTCGAGGGCTACCGCGCGCTGGTCTACGACGATCCGGCCTTCGAGGACTTCTTCTGGTCGGCCACCCCGATCGGCGAGATCGTCGGCCTGAACATCGGCAGCCGCCCGGCCTCGCGCACCGCCAGCCGCAAGATCGAGGATCTCCGCGCGATTCCGTGGGTGTTCTCGTGGTCGCAGGCGCGCTTCATGCTGCCGGGCTGGTACGGCTTCGCCTCGGGCGTCGAGCGCGCGGGCCTTTCGACCGGCCAGCTGCAGGATCTGGCCGGCGGCTTCGACTTCTTCGCCTCGCTGTTGTCCAACATGGAGCTGGCGCTCGCCCAGAGCCACATGGGCATCGCCGCCCGCTACGTGGCCCTGTCGCCCGACCAGGACAACGCCCAGCGGATCTTCGAGACCATCAAGCGCGAGCACGATGCGGCGACCACCATCGCCCTGGCCGTCCGCGGGGGCTCCAGCCTGCTCGACAACCAGTCGGAGCTGGCCGAGTCGGTGGCCCTGGCCGGCCACTCGGTCGACCCGCTGAACCACCTTCAGCTCGAACTGCTGGCCCGCCGTCGCGGCGGCGAGCAGGCTGAGGACGTGCGTCTGGCCATCCAGCTCACCGTCGCCGGCATCGCCGCCGGCCTGCGCAACACCGGCTGACCGGAAAAGGGGCGCGCTGACTTCCAAATCAGCGCGCCCGTCAAAAAGAACGCGAACCGCGAACCTGCGTTTTCTACAGGCTTGCTCAAATGCCGAAACTGCGCTTATCTGTTCATGACACCGGTGACAACGCGAGCTGGGCTCATCTTGATACCGGTGTCATGACGTTTTGGATCGGCTCCCCGATCCGGGCGTCCTGCGGCTCTTTGAGTTCGCTCCTGCGCAAACTTTCCCAGGGCGTCGGGCTTTTGCCCGACGCCCTTCATTTTACCCAGAGAGCGCGTCGGGCTTTTGCTCGACGTCCTTCATTTTACTCGCCACGGCCGACAAGGCGGGGCGGCTTAAATTGACGTGGCGGCAGCCCGCACTTGTGGCGCAAGCCGCGCGCGCGGGCTAAGGGATCGCCGAACAGATCTTCCACGCGCGGGGCGCTCAGCGGCGCAGCGCGCAAGAACGTCCCTTCCGGGAGGAGTACGAGAATGCTGAAGAACCGTATGGCGGTGCTGCAGGCCCTTGAGACCCAGGGCGTGGTGCCGGTGTTCTACCATCCGGACGTCGAGATCTGTAAGAACGTCATCCAGGCCTGCGCCGACGGCGGCGCGCCCTGCATCGAGTTCACCAACCGCGGCGACTTCGCGGCCAACGTCTTCTACGAGGTCACCAAGCACTTCGCCTCGGCCGATCCGCGCGTGATCATGGGCGTCGGTTCGATCGTCGATGCGCCGACCGCCGGCCTCTACATCGCCAACGGCGCCAAGTTCATGGTCAGCCCGATCGTGAACGCCGAAGTGGCCAAGCTCTGCAACCGCCGCATGATCCCCTACAGCCCCGGCTGCGGCTCGGCGACCGAGATCTCCTACGCCCAGGAGCTGGGCTGCGAGATCGTCAAGGTGTTCCCCGGCTCGTCGGTCGGCGGCCCGGACTTCATCAAGGCCGTGATGGGCCCGATGCCCTGGACCAAGATCATGCCGACGGGCGGCGTCGATCCGGACGAGGCCTCGATCAAGAAGTGGTTCGGCGCGGGCATCGTCGCGGCCGGCATGGGCTCCAAGCTGATCACCCAAGAAGCCCTCGACGCCAAGGACTACGCCGGCATCTCCAAGAAGGTGCGCGAGACGGTCGATCTGATCGCCAAGGTGCGCGGCAAGGCCTGATGAGCGACAAGCCGATCCTCAACCTGCGTCCGGCCGCCGAGACCCGCTGGGACTGCGCGGCGCTGGGCGAAGTGATGCTGCGCCTGGATCCGGGCGACGGCCGGGTGCGCAACGCCCGCCAGTTCCAGGTCTGGGAAGGCGGCGGCGAGTACAACTTCGCCCGCGGCATGAGCAAGTGCTGGGGCAAGCGGTCCACGGTCGCCACCGCGCTGCCCGACAGCGATCTGGGCTGGCTGGTCCAGGACCTGATCGGCCAGGGCGGCGTGGACATGTCCCACGTCGTCTGGCGGCCGTTCGACGGCCTGGGGCGCAACACCCGGGTCGGCCTGAACTTCACCGAGCGGGGCTTCGGCGTCCGCCCGGCCCTGGGCGTTTCCGACCGCGCCAACTCGGCCGCCTCGCAGCTGCGTCCCGGCGAGATCGACTGGGAACGGCTGTTCGGCGAAGAGGGCGTGCGCTGGTTCCACACCGGCGGCGTGTTCACGGCGCTCGCGTCCAACACCGGCGAGGTGGTTCTGGAGGCCCTGGAGGCCGCCAGGAAGCACGGCGTCGTCGTGTCGTTCGACCAGAACTACCGCGCCTCGCTGTGGAAGGACCGCGGCGGCCTCGACGCCGCCCAGGCCCTGAACCGCAAGATCGCCGCCCTGACCGACGTGATGATCGGCAACGATCATGACTTCGTGGTCTGCCTGGGGATGGAGATCGACGGCTTGGTGAAGGGCCTGGCCCCCACCGATCCGGCCAACTTCAAGACCCTGGCGCCGCAGGCGGTGAAGGCCTTCCCGAACCTGAAGGTCCTGGCCACCACCCTGCGGGCCGTGCGCTCGGCCAGCGTCAACGACTTCGGGGCCATCCTGTGGGCCGGCGGCGCCTTCTACGAGGCCCCTATGCGCGACGGCCTGGCCATCTACGACCGCATTGGCGGCGGCGACGGCTTCGCCTCGGGCCTGGCCTACGCCCTGATGGAGAACCTCGGCCCTCAGGCCGCCGTCGACTACGGCGCGGCCCACGCGGCCCTGGCCATGACCACCCCGGGCGACACCTCGATGGTGCGCCTGAAGGAGGTCGAGGCCCTGGTCCAGGGCGCCGGCGCGCGGGTTATTCGGTAACCCGCCTGCGGCGGCCCCCTCAGTCGCTTCGCGACAGCTCCCCCCGTGGGGGAGCATCTGGCCGCTCAAGATCCTCCCCCACGGGGGGAGGTGGCCCGGAGGGCCGGAGGGGGTCCGCGAAGCGGTCCCGCCCAAAAGAAAAAGCCCCGGTCCTGCGACCGGGGCTTTTCCATTTTCAGCTCTTGGCGGCCTACTTCGCCGCGCTGACCGCCGGCCCGTAGAGCATGCCGTTGAACAGGAACTTGAAGGTTCCGTACGACTGCGCCCGCTGGGTGATCTCCGGGCCCATGACGAACAGCTTGCCCTTGCCCACGTCGACGTCGAGGATCGCGGTGGTGTCCTTCAGGCGTTCCTGGCCGACGGCCCAGCCGCTGCGCAGGGGCTTGGCGCTGTCGAACCACGAGACCTTCGACACGCCCTTGGCGTCCGACTTCAGGGTGAAGGTCGGCGAGCGGTCGTAGAAGATGTCGACGTCCGCCGGGATGCCGTAGGCCAGCGGCTGGGTGACGTCGACCTTAGCCCGCAGCACCGAGCCGGGGATGTAGAGCTCCTTGGTCGACAGGCCCACCAGCTTGCCGTTCTCGGTCTTG
>JASGDR010000116.1:0-7751 GCA_047607095.1 Caulobacter sp. | reverse complement strand
GATCAGCTTGGGCGGACAGGCCGGATCGGTGAAGTCCATCTCGATGATGTGGGCCGGCTCCACCGGATCGACGTGCAGCAGGTCGACACCCACAAGCTGGGTCACGCCGCGCTCGACCGCCACCTGCAGCCAGCCGCCGGGCGCGCAGCCCAGGTCGATGACCCGCGCGCCCTTCTTGAAGAAGCGGAACTTCTCGTCGATCTCGCTGATCTTGAAGGCCGCGCGGCTGCGATAGCCCAGGGCGCGGGCCTTGGCCGAGAACGGGTCGTTGATCTGGCGCTCCAGCCAGGCCTGCTGGCTGGGCGTGCGGCCATAGGCGGTCTTCAGGCGCGCGGGCTTGCCGCGACCGCCTTCGCTGCCGCCGGTCGGCGGCTTCACCATGCGGCGCTTGGGGGGCTCGTCGTTCATGCGTTCACCGTTCGGGCCGAACCGGCCCCGCCGCGCCGCCGACGGCGGGGGCGCTTCTGCCGATCCGACATCAGAGACATCAGGAGCCCCTCTCTAAGCCCTCGGTCGGCGACTCGCACGCGCGAACAGGGCCAAAGCTCCTGAACGGCCTGAAGAATCGCGGCGCCCGCCAGCACCAGGTCGGCCCGATCGGCGCCGATGCAGGGCTCCTGGGCCCGCTCCTTGGCGGTCAGGGTCAGCAGACGGCCCGCGGCGGCCTCGCAGTCGGTGCGCTGCATCCACAGGCCGTCGACGACGTTGCGGTCGTAGCGCGGCAGGCCCAGGTGCAGGCCGGCCAGGCTAGTGATCGCGCCCGACGTGCCCACGAGGTGGGCCCGGCCGGCGTCGAAGGTCTTGCGCATCGGCGCGGCGTGCGGGAACGCGGCGATCTTGGACTTCACCTCCTCGACCATGGCGCGGAACCAGCCGTCGTCTGCCCGTTCGCCCTCGGGAAAGCGCTCGGCCAGGGTGACGACGCCGATCGGGATCGACAGCCAGGCGCGGATCGGCAGCTTCCAGGCCTCGAACTGGCGCGGCTTGGCGTCCAGGCCGCCGCCCTTCAGGTCGACCCAGGAGAGCTCGGTCGAGCCGCCGCCGACGTCGACGACCAGCGCCGCGTCGGCCTGACGATCGAACAGGCTCATGCAGCCGGCGACGGAAAGCTGGGCTTCCTCGCGCGGGGTGATGATCTGCAGGCGAAGACCGGTCTCCTCGGCCACGCGGCGGACGAATTCGGTTCCGTTGCTGGCGCCGCGGCAGGCCTGGGTGGCCACGGCCTTGACCCGGATCGCCTTGCGGCGCCGGATCTTCTCGGCGCAGACCTTGAGGGCGGCCATCGACCGCTCCATGGCCGCGTCGGACAGCTGCCCCGTCTGGGAAAGCCCCTCGCCCAGCCTGACGATGCGGGAATAGGCCTCGACGACGCGGAAGCCGCGCGGCGACGGCGTCGCCACCAGCAGGCGGCAATTGTTGGTTCCCAGATCGAGCGCCGCGTAGCACGGCTGCTCGCCCGGAGGCCGGCGTCGTTCCCGGCCGTCGTGGCCCTGGGATCCGCCGGGCGCTCTCGGCGCCTCCGACATGGTCATTCCACCTTGTCTCGCAGGCGATTCGTGACGAACCGCCTCACTTCGGGGCCGACCATAGCAATCGAGTTCGCCTCTCGGAAGCATGGCGTTGCGCGACAATCGGCGTCGTTTACGTTCAGGATTCAGTCAGGAGACTCGTCGTAATCTCTTCATCATGAACGAAAGACTCGCCAAATTCGCGATCGGACAGATCGTCAAGCACCGCATCTTCCCTTTCCGGGGCGTGGTGTTCGACGTCGACCCCGTGTTCGCCAATACGGAAGAGTGGTGGGAGTCCATCCCCGAGGACATCCGGCCGTCCAAGGACCAGCCGTTCTATCACCTGCTGGCCGAGAACGACGACAACACCTACGTCGCCTACGTCTCCGAACAGAACCTGCTGGCCGACGAGACCGGCGAGCCCGTGCACCATCCGCAGGCCTCGCTGATCTTCGAATCCTTCGATCACGGCGCCTACAAGCTTCGCCCCCGCATCTCGCACTGACGGGTGCGTCTTGCCGCCGACATGGCGGTTGCGCGCAAAAATCGAACGGAACTTGCCGCTGCGCGGGCGTAACGTCGTTTCATGAGCGCAGACGGCTTCAGCGGCGGGCCGCCCCCAGGGGCTCGGCCCGATTGGACGATCGACCAGGGCTGGGACAGCTACGGCCAGGCCGAGCACGACGTCTGGATCACGCTCTATGAACGCCAGGCCAAGGTGCTGCAGGGCCGGGCCTGCGACGAATTCCTGCGCGGGCTCGACGCGCTGGACCTGCACCGCACCGGCATTCCCGACTTCAACCGCATCAACGAGGAGCTCCAGCGCCTGACCGGCTGGAGCGTGGTGGCCGTGCCGGGCCTCGTGCCCGACGACGTGTTCTTCGACCACCTGGCCAACCGTCGCTTCCCGGCGGGCCAGTTCATCAGGAAGCCGCACGAGCTGGACTACCTGCAGGAGCCGGACGTCTTCCACGACGTGTTCGGCCACGTGCCGATGCTGACCGATCCGGTCTTCGCCGACTACATGCAGGCCTACGGCCGGGGCGGCCAGCGCGCGCTCGGCCTGGGACGCCTGGCCAACCTGGCGCGGCTCTACTGGTACACGGTCGAATTCGGCCTGATGGCGACGCCCGCCGGCCTGCGCATCTACGGCGCGGGCATCGTCTCGTCGCGGACGGAGTCGATCTTCGCGCTGGAAGACCCCTCCCCCAACCGCATCGGCTTTGATCTCGAGCGGGTGATGCGTACGCCCTACCGCATCGACGACTTCCAGCAGGTCTATTTCGTCATCCCGTCGATCCGGACGCTGCAGGAAGTGACGCTGCGCGACTTTTCGGCGCTGTACGAACGGCTGTCGGGAGCCGGCGACATCGGCATCGCCGAGATCCTTCCGGCCGACCAAGCGCTGACGCGCGGCACGCAGGCCTACGCCAAGGCCGGCGGGCGGCTGGCGTCAGCCTAGGCCTCATCGACGTTCACACGCAGCGCGTGGTCCTCGTCCTTCGACAAGCTCAGGATGAGGACCATGTTGCAGGCCTGGGCAGCAGAGAAACCTCATCCTGAGCCTGTCGAAGGACGAGGTTCCCGTCGGCCGCTGAGCCTCGCCCCTTAGCGCTTCACCGCCCAGAGCAGTTTTTCGACCTGCCCCTCGCCGCCGGCGATGGGGCTGTCGGCGTGCTCGCGCACCGTCCAGCCGGACGCTTCCAGAAAGCTCGAGACCCGCTCGACGCAGGCGGCGATGACCTCCGGCTCCTTCACCAGGCCGCCCTTGCCGACGTTCTCGCGGCCGGCCTCGAACTGCGGCTTGACCAGGGCGACGAGGTCGGCGCCCGCCCCGGCCAGGGCCAGCGCCGCCGGCAGCGCCTTTTCCAGCGAGATGAAGCTGACGTCGGTGACGACGAGATCGACGCCGCCGGGCGCGTGCTCGGCGCCCAGGGCCCGGGCGTCCAGCGGCGACAGGTCCTCGACGCGCGGATCGGCCTTCAGGCTGGCGTGCAGCTGGTCGCGACCGACGTCGACGGCCAGCACCCGGGCCGCGCCCTTCGACAGCAGGACCTCGGTGAACCCGCCCGTGGAGGCGCCGACGTCGACGGCTATGCGCCCCTCGACGGCGACGGGCCACAGCTCCAGCGCCCGCACCAGCTTCAGCGCGCCGCGGCCGACCCAGGGATGGGCCGCCTCGGCGACGATCGCGGCGTCTTCGGCGACGGTCTCGGAAGCCTTGGCGACGACCTTGCCGTCGGCGCTGACCCGGCCGGCCTCGATGGCGGCGCGCGCCTTGGCGCGGCTGTCGAACAGGCCCTTCTCGACCAGCAGGATGTCGGCGCGCTTGCGGCTCATGCGAGGGCTGATAGCAGACTCGCGGCTAGGCCGCCTCGGCGTCGTTTGCGGACAGGCCCAGGCGGGCCGTCACAGCGTCCATCGGCGCGCCGCGCGGCACGACGATCCACTCGCGCGGCTTCGAGGCGTTGACCGCCACCACGGCGTCCTTGGGGCAGACGTCGAAGCAGTCGACCTCGATCACCGCCAGCGGCGCCTTGCGGTCCTTGCCCTTGCCGCCGCCGGACGCCTTGCGCAGCGCCTTGGCGAAGCTCTGCTCGCCGCCCTTGCCGAAGCCGCCGTCCAGCTTGCGCGAACACTTGCGGCACACGAGGACGACCTCGTTCCAGTCGGCGCGCACGCGCTTGATCGGCTTGTCCCTGCTCACCCGGGCCTCATTGCGTTCGGACCGCCCAGCCCGAGCCTTGGACATGGGAAGTCGCCGCCCGAAGTGCTAGAGACCCGCCCTTCAACGCTTCGGAGGCCGTCATGGTCCGTAATCTCAAGGGCCAGCTCGTCCCGCCCGCCGTCGACCCGACCGCCGCCGAGGACCAGGCCTGGTTCGCCGCCAAGGCCGACCGCGCTTTCCGCCTGCGCGATCCGGCGCCGCTGGAGTTCGGCCCGCTGGGCGATCCGGGCGACGGCTTCAGCTGGCGCGTGCTGGTGGCCCGCCTGCCCGACGGCGGCCGCCTGCGCCTGCCGATCTCGCTGGCCTGGGACCTGCACAACGACCACGCCAAGGACCAGCACCTGTCGATGCTGTTCGATCAGGTCGCCCCGGCCGAGGCCAAGGCGGCGCTGAGGAAGAAGGCGAACTAGGCGGTCCGAGCGCGGCCCTCGTCCTTCGACAAGCTCAGGATGAGGACCCGATACGGACCTCGCATCAGAAATCCTCCCCCCGAGCCTGTCGAAGGGCGAGGATTTCGCTACCCCTTGCGCATCCACGCCGCGACCGCCCAGGAGTGGGCGTCGTGGCGCAGGGCGACGACGGCGTCGCGGGGATCCAGCCAGACCAGGACGTGGTCGTCCTCGACCTTCAGTTCGGGACGCTCGCCGATCGCCTTGACGGCGTAGACGCCGCCGTAATTGCGCACCGGCGCGCCGTCGGACTTCAGGAACGGCTGGGAGACGTCGACCACGCGGGCGCCGACCTCGACGACGAGGCCGGTCTCTTCCCCGAATTCGCGGACCAGGGCCTCGCCTTCCGTCTCGACGCCGTCGACGGCCCCGCCCGGCAGGTCGAAATACGGCGCCTTGCCGGGCTTGGTCACCTCCACGAGGGCGATCCGCCCCTGCGCGTCCTCGGCGATGCCGAAGGCCGCGTGACGGTCCTGGTAGGCCAGGGACGCGTCGGGGGCGTAGAACGCGATCAAGCGGTCAGTCCTTGCCGAACAGGTCGTTCCACGGATCGGCCTTGCCGCTTTCGACGTCGGCGACGCTGATTTCCGGACGGTAGCCGATCTTGCCGTTGGCGCTGGCCTTCCAGGCCATGACCACGACGTCGCGCAGTTCGGCCGCGCCGGCGGCCAGGCGGGCGTCGACGAAGGCCTTGGCGCGCGGATCGGTCTCGACCATGCCGCCGGCCTTTTCCAGCTGATACAGCGGCTCGGTCTGCTTCCAGGTCGTGGTCAGGTAGCCGACCATGCGGGTCTCGATGCTGCACTGGCAGTCGACGAGGGCCGGCATCAGCGCCTTGACCTCGTCGTCCTTGGCCACGGCCTTGACCAGCGGGCCTTCGAAGGCGCCGTGGGTGCCCTTGCTCTGGGTGTAGTTGTTGGGGTTCGGATAGTCGCCCCAGCCGTTGTAGTGCACGCTCATGTGCAGGGGCTGGCTGCCGTCGCCGATATAGTGGGCCCAGACGCCCAGGTCGCGCAGCAAGAGCTCCTCGCGGCGCTTCAGGTCGGCGGCGTACCAGGCCTTCTTCTGGGCGTCGGTGGTCTGCTTCTCGGCCGCGACCAGGATGCGCCAGTAGGTGAAGTCCTTCACCAGCTGCTGGTAGCCGTCGATGATGGCGTAAGGCAGGTAGCCGGCCTTCCAGCTATCCTGGCCGGCCAGGCGCAGGGCCGTCTCGTAGTCGGCGCGGGTGGGCGGCAGGGTCTCGACCGTGAACATCGGCCCGCCGAACATCCGCCCCTCGTCGTCGAGGTCGAGGAAGTGGGCGGCGTCGCGGTCGGTGTCGTGCACCTTGCCCGAACCCTTCCAGCGGTCCGGCTCGCGGGCGTACTCGCCGATGGCGGCCACGCCGTAGGGGCTGCGCACGAAGGCCGGCACGTCTTCCGGCAGGGTCGAGGCGCCCAGCACGCCGACCATGCGGTGGCCCGAAGCCCCCCAGGCCAGGGCCGACTGGGCGGGCGCGGCCAGGGCGGCGGCGAGGACGAGAACCTTGACGGTGGAAGACGGCGACGTCATGCGCGCTCCGAGGACTTTGGCCAAAGACTTAAGCGATGCCGAGCGCCGCCTCGACCCGGCCGACCCACGCCTTGACGGCCGGATAGCGGGAAAGGTCGAAACCGCCCTCGTGGGCGACACGGGTGTAGGCCACCAGCGCGATGTCCGCCAGGGTCAGCCGGTCGCCGACCAGGAAACCGCCGCCGGAAAGCGCGGTTTCGAGGCGCGCCAGGGCCGCGTGGCCGCGCTCGACGATCTTGGCGTCCAGGCTTTCGACCGGCTTGCCCATGTAGGCGACCTGGAAGCGGGCGACGGCGACGTAGGGCTCGTGGCTGTACTGCTCCCAGAACAGCCACTCGTACATCCTGGCCTTCAGGTAGGGATCGGCGGGCGTCAGCGCCGAACCTTCGGCCAGGTGCAGCAGGATGGCGTTGGACTGGGCCAGCGGGCGGCCGTCCTCGAGGATCACCGTCGGCACCTGCCCGGCCGGGTTCATGGCCAGGAACTCGGGCGTGCGCGACTCGCCCTCGAGGATGTCGACCTCGATCCATTCGTAGGGAAGACGAAGCTGCTCGGCCGTCCACTTCACCTTCAGGCAGTTGCCCGACTTGCCGTCGCCGAAGATCCGAAGCGTCATTCCGTCGCCCTCCCCGCGCCCCAAAAAGGCGCGCTAAACGATTGAATTCAAACCCGAGTTCCGAGCTTGACCGCAAGTTTTCGTCCGATTCCGGCCCATTTGGGCGGCTTTAAGCGGGTTGTCACGGAGCCGTGATCGGCTTAAGGAAGCTCCCGAACCGACAGATACGCCGATAAGAGGACCCCCTCGATGCGACGCACGCTCGCCGGAATTTTGGCCTTCATGGCCATGTTCGCCGCCCTCCCCGCCGCCGCGGGTCCCGACTCCGAGCGCAAGGATCCCCTGGGCGAACTGATCGCCGGCGCCCTGACCGGCAGCCTGCCCGGCTCCATCGAATACAAGATGAAGGCCACCCTCTACCACGCCGGCGCCAAGGGCATCCGCGCGCTGGACAGCCTGGGCTGCAAGGTGGTGGCCATGCGCACCCTGGCCGTCGACACCAAGGTGATCCCGCGCCGCACCGTCGTCTTCATCAAGGAGACCGTCGGCCTGCCGATGCCCAACGGCGAGACGCACGACGGCTACTGGTACGCTTCCGACATCGGCGGCGCGATCAAGGGCAACAAGATCGACATGTTCAGCGGCCAGGGCGCCAGCTCGATGAAGCCGCTGGCCGGCCTGAACCTCGCCAGCCTGTCGGTGACCAAGGTCGGCGAGTTCAAGGGCTGCCCGCCGGAATAGGGCTTTTCGACGCTTGTGGATTTTCAGAGGGCCTCCCGAAAGGGAGGCCTTTCTGTTTCGCGCCCGCGGCGGACCCCCTCCGGCCCTCCGGGCCACCTCCCCCAGAGGGGGAGGATCTATCGGCGCGATCGCCTCCCCCACGGGGGGAGGTTCCTCGAGAGCGCCGCGCAGATAGATCCTCCCCCTCTGGGGGAGGTGGCCCGGAGGGCCGGAGG
>JASGDR010000115.1:0-6951 GCA_047607095.1 Caulobacter sp. | reverse complement strand
CCGTGTAGGGGATCTTGAAGTCGAGGATCTCGGCCGACTTGAAGAGGCGCTCGGTATGCTCGGTCAGCTTGAAGATCTCGCCGCCGTACATGCGTTCGCCCTCGAACACCGACGAGGCGTAGTGCAGTCCGTGCGTCAGTACGTGCACCTTCGCCTCGCGCCAGGGAACGAACTGGCCGTCCAGCCAGATCCATCCGTCGCGATCGTCGAAGGGAACGAGAGACATCGGTCCAAGACCTCCTTATGTGAGACCCGGTCCTTAGACGCCCGAGGAGCCGGAAGGTCAAACGAAATGGACGCGACCGCATGACGCCGCACGCCGATCCCCGCCTGATCCTGCGCGAGGAGGAGCTCGACGGCGGCCTGGAGTTGATTCTCCTGGCCGAGGCGGCGCTGTGGGCCGCGGTCGACGGCGTTCTGGAGACCGAAGGGCCGGGCCTCGGCCGCTCGCACTGGCGCGCGGCCTTCCTGCTGCGCCGTCGTCCCGGCATCGGCGTGCAGGATCTTTCCAAGCTGACCAGCCTGTCGAAACAGGCCGCCAGCAAGACCCTGTCGGACCTGCAGAAGCTGGGCCTGGTCGAAAAGGCCGCCGGCGATCTCGACGCGCGTCGCCGACCGGCCGTGCTGACCGAGGCGGGGCGGGCCTTCGAGGCCAGGGTCAGCGAGCGGCTGAGGGCGCTGCTCGGCCGCGCCTACCGCACCGGCGGGCTGGACGGCGTGCCCGGCGCGCGGCGGATCCTGGCGGCCCTGGCCGGTCCGCGCCAGGGCGTGGGCGTCAATCGCAGGGAGGCGTTGTGAGCCCCGAGGAAAGACGCGAGCGCCACCTGCTGGTGGTCGACGACGACGACCGCATCCGCGACCTGCTCAAGCAGTTCCTCAACCGCGCGGGCTTTCGGGTCAGCGCCGCGGCCGACGCCGCCCACGCCGACCGGCTGGTGGCGGTGATGGACTTCGACCTCCTGGTGCTCGACGTGATGATGCCGGGGGAGGACGGGTTTTCGTTCACGAAGCGACTGCGGGCCAAGGGCGGCGAGATCGGCAAGGTTCCGATCCTGATGCTGACCGCCCGCGACCAGACCGGCGACCGCATCGAGGGCCTGACCCACGGCGCCGACGACTATCTGGCCAAGCCGTTCGAGCCGCAGGAGCTCCTGCTGCGCATCGAGTCGATCCTGCGCCGCACCGCGCCCAAGCCCGTCGGGCCGCGCGAGATCGTCATGGGCGACTGCGCCTTCGCGCCCGATCGCGGCGAGCTGACGCGGGCCGGCGCCCCCGTGCGCCTGACCGAGGCCGAGGTCGCCCTGCTGCGGCGCCTGGCCCGCGCCCTGCACGAGCCCGTCGACCGCCTGGAGCTGGCCCGCGATACCGCCGACGCCACCGGCCGCGCCGTCGACGTCCAGGTCACCCGCCTGCGCCGCAAGATCGAGCCCGACCCCAAGAACCCGCGCTATCTGCAGACCGTGCGCGGGGTGGGCTATCGGCTGGCGCCGGATTGATGGGGGCGGTGCATCAAGTAACCTCCCCCCCTGGGGGAGGCGGCCGTAGGCCGGTGGGGGGGCGTTTTCAGCTTCCGCCGCGCTGGGCCGATCCCGCAAGAACTCCCCCCACCGATCGCTGCGCGATCGCCTCCCCCATAGGGG
This sequence comes from Caulobacter sp., assembly GCA_047607095.1. Classification (GTDB taxonomy): domain Bacteria; phylum Pseudomonadota; class Alphaproteobacteria; order Caulobacterales; family Caulobacteraceae; genus Caulobacter. Next base: position 5,311 of record JASGDR010000115.1, on the reverse strand, counting down.
GAGGTCCCTTGCCCACGGACCTCCTCCCTCGCACGGGGACCTAGAATGCGCCTGCGCACCCGCCTGTTCATTCCGCGCCAGATCAAGCGCTGGCTGCCGACTTCGCTGTTCGGCCGCAGCCTGCTGATCATCGTCCTGCCGGTGGCGGTGATGCAGATCGCCGTCACCTGGGGCTTCTTCGACGCCCACTGGGAGACGGTGAACAGCCGCCTGTCCGAGGGCCTGGCCGGGGACATCGCCTGGGCCGTGGCCACCTATCAGGACGACCCCAGCCCCGCCGCCGTTGACCGCATGGCCCAGCGGGCCGAGGAGACCATGGACCTCTCCATCGCCCTGCTGAAGGGGCGCGAGCTGCCCACCGGGCGGCGGCCGGCGATGTTCGCCTCGCTCGACCGTTCGATGCAGCGGGCCCTGTCGGAGCGCCTGGACGAGCCGTTCTGGTTCGACGCCTCCAACCGCTACGCCGCCCACGTCGAGATCCGGGTCAAGGTCAGGGAAGGCACGCTGCGGATCTTCGCCCCGCGCGACCGCGCCTTCGCGACGCAAGGCCACATCTTCATCCTGTGGATGGTGGTGGCGACCATGCTGCTGACGGCCATCGCCATCCTCTTCATCCGCAACCAGGTGCGGGCCATCGAACGCCTGGCCGACGCCGCCGACGCCTTCGGCCGCGGGCTGGAGCACGAGTTCAAGCCGCACGGCGCGCGCGAGGTGCGCCAGGCGGCCCAGGCCTTCCTGGCCATGAAGGCCCGCATCCAGCGCCACATCGAGCAGCGCACGGCCCTGCTGGCCAGCGTCAGCCACGACCTGCGCACCCCGCTCACCCGCCTGAAGCTGGAAATGGCCCTGGCCGAGCCCGGCCCGCAGGTCGAGGCCATCAAGCGCGATCTCTCCGAGATGGAGCACATGATCGACGAGTATCTGGCCTTCGCGCGCGGCGAGGGCGGCGAGGCCCTGCAGGCGGTCGAGCTGGCCCCGCTGATCGCGGGGGTCTGCGCCGGGGCCGAGCGCGGCGGGGCGCGGGTCGAGACGGTGCTCGAGCAGGGCCTGGCCGCCAACCTGCGGCCGAGCGCCTTCAAGCGCGCCCTGGCCAACCTCGTCGACAACGCCGCCGCCCACGGCGACACTGTCCGCGTCACCCTGGAGCCGCGCCTGAACGGCGGGGTGCTGATCACCGTCGACGACGACGGCCCCGGCATTCCCGAGGACCGCTACGAAGACGCCTTCAAGCCCTTCAACCGCCTCGACGAGTCGCGGAACCAGAACGAGAAGGGCGTCGGCCTGGGCCTGGCCCTGGCCCGCGACATGGCCCGGGGCCTCGGCGGAGACTTGGTGCTGGAGCGCTCGCCGATGGGCGGGCTGCGCGCGGTGATGCGGCTGCCGGGCTAGATCCCGTCAGGGGCGGGTTTCATCCGTAGGGCGGGGCGTCTCGGTCTGGCGGTTCGCGACCGTTTCCGACGTGGCGCGGGGCTAAGGTCCCGCGGCGTGAAAAACCACTTTTGGTTGACTTGCACGCTTTTTCGCGTTTCGGATAACGTCGTTACGCAACGGAGTTGCGGCTCATGAAAATCAAGGACATCCAGCAGCAGCTGGCGGCGCGCGGCTATACGCCCGGGCCGATCGACGGGGTGTGGGGACGGGCCACGGTGGCCGCCGTTCGCCGCTTCCAGCTCAAGCACGGGCTCGAGCCCGACGGCGTGGCGGGGCCGCTGACCCTGGCGGCCCTGTTCCAGGGCGCGCCGGCCGTCAACACGCCGCCCCCGCTGGCCCTGGCCGATTTCGACGATCCGGGCCTCGTCTGGTTCCAGGAGGCCCGCCGCCTGATCGGCACGCGCGAGAAGCCCGGCCGGGGCGACAATCCCGAGATCATCGACTGGGCCACCGACCAGGGCCTCAAGGGCGTCTACACCGGCGACGACATCCCCTGGTGCGGGCTCTTCGTGGGCCACTGCGTGTCGGCCACCCTCGACCGCGAGCCGACGCCGTCGGGCCTGCTGGCCGCCCGCGCCTGGGAGCGCTTCGGCATTCCGATCGCCCCGACGCCGGGGGCGGTGATGGTGTTCTGGCGCGACGGCCGGGCCAGCGGCAAGGGCCATGTCGGCTTCTATGCGGGCGAGGACGACGGGGCCTATCGCATCCTCGGCGGCAACCAGTCCGACAGCGTTTCCCTGGCCTGGCTGACCAAGGAGCGCTTCGTCGCCGCCCGCTGGCCCGCCACCGTCCCGCCGCCGATCCCCCGCCCGATCAAGGTGGCCCGCGACGCCAAGCTGTCGTGGAACGAGGCGTAAGGAAGGGGGCGATCAGGCCGCGACCAACGGCTTGATCGCTTCCAGGTCGGCGCGGCGTTCGATCACCGTCCGCGACAGGTCGTGCTGGGCCTGAAGGTTCATCCAGAATCGGGCGTCCATGGAAAACACCCGCTCCAGCCGCAGGGCCGTATCGGGCGTCACGGGCTGGGTCTCGCGGGTCAGGCGCTCGATCCGGGTGCGGTCCTTCAGGCCCATGGCCTTGGCCAGCGCGCCGGCCGTCAGGCCCATCGGCGCCATGAAGTCCTCCCGCAGGATCTCGCCGGGATGCGGCAGGGGCGAGACGAAGTCGAGGTCGAGGAAGGTGTCGCTCATCGCCGGTTTCCTAGTGATAGTCGCCGAACCAGACGTCTTCCGGTCCGTCTTCGCCCCATCGGAAGGTGATCCGGAACTGGTCGTTGACGCTGACCGACCACTCGCCCGCCCGGTCCCCCTCCAGGGCGTGCAGGCGGTTGCCGGGCGGTATGCGCATCTGCGCCGCCTCGGTGACCGCGTTCAGCTGGGCCAGCACCCGACGGGTCCGCCGCACGAGATCGGCGGGAAAGCCCTTGGGCGAACGTCCCAGAAAGACGGCCCTGGCGGCGTCGCTCTTCCAGCTTCGGATCATTGAAATCCGCCATCATGCGTAGCGCAATGCGCCACGAATGTCGAATGATATGTAGCGCATCGCGCTACATATTGGTGCGGCTTCAAGCTTAACCTTGGCGGGACTTTCCGCGCAATTCGCCTCTAGGGTTTGTGGGTCAGAACCCCGCGCCCACCTTGGCCAGCTGCTCGGCCATCTGCTTCAGGCGCTTGTCGAGCTCGGCCATGGTGCGGTTCAGGGCGCCTTCATCGTCGCGCCAGACCTGCAGGGCGCGGGCCCAGACGGCGGTCATGGCCGCCAGGCGCACGGGCGTCGCCTCGATCCCGGCCGCTTCGAGGATCGCCCGGGCGGTCTTGGGAAAGCGGGCCGCCGATCGGGGCAGGCCTTCGGACTTGGCGATGGCGATCAGGGCGTGGCGGTGCGGCTCCATGGCCTCGATGCGGGCCATGGCGGCGTCGAACAGGCGGTCGTGGGCCGCCGCGCCCTCGCCGGCGTCGGCGTTCAGCGCGGCCTGGTCGAAGCGGCGCGACAGGTGGGACAGCACCTTGGCCTTGCTGTCGGCCTTCACATAGAGCTCGGCGAATGGCGCGCCCGCGGCCACGGCGATGTCGCGCAGGGCGATCTGGGGCCAGGGGCGGTCGGCGGCCAGCGACAGGGCCGCGGCGGCCGCGCGGTCGAGCAGGTCTTCGGCGGGCGTGGTCATGGAACAAGACATGGCGGCGGTGGTCCGGGCTGGCAAGGGCGGGCCTTGCCTGACGTCGCCATGCGGGGGAAAGGAGCGGCCATGAGCCTTTCCCATTACCGCTGCGACTGGACCCACGACGGCGCCGATCACCCGGTGGTGATCTTTTACGAAGTGGATGACGAGGGGCGGGTGCTGCGGCTGGTCGACATCTTCCGCGACGGTCGCCGCGAACGCGACGCCGTGACCGACTATGTCGGGCGCGAGCGCGACCTGCCGGGCCATGGCAGCCTGGTCGAGGGCGACTTCTTCGAGAGCGCCGAACGCCTGCTGGCCGGTCAGGAGATGGTCGAAGGCGACGAGCGGATATCGCTCGTCGCCGTCGATGTGGCGGCCTTCGAGGCCGCCTGGCGCCCGGACGCCTAGAGCCGGGCGCGGCCTATTCCGCCGCTGCCAGCTCCGCCGCCGGACGGTACTTGTCCAGCCAGTGCGCATAGGGCGCGGGCAGGGTCGCCCAGGTGGGGCGCTCGACGCCCAGTTCCTGGGCCAGTTCGTAGGCGTAGTGCGGATTGGCCAGGTGGGCGCGGCCGATCATCACCAGGTCCATCTGCTCGTCGGCCACCAGGCGTTCGGCCAGGCGCGGCGCGTCCAGGCCCCAGGACGAGGCCACCGGCAGGCCGGCTTCCTCGCGCACCCGGCGGGCGATGGGGCCCAGGAACGGCGTCCCCCACGGGATATTGGTGTTCGGGATGGTGAAGCCGACGCTGACGTTCAGCAGGTCCAGGCCCCCGGCCTTCATCCGGCGGGTCAGGTCGATCGACTCGGTCAGGGTCTCCTCGTCGTGGCCGTCATATTCCAGCACGCCGAAACGGGCGGTCAGCGGCAGGTTCTCGGGCCATTCGGCGCGGACGGCCGCCAGGGTCTCTTCCATGAACCGGCCGCGCGCGGCCGCGTCTCCGCCGTACTGGTCGGTGCGGTGGTTGGAATGGCGCGAGAAGAAGCTCTGGGCCAGGTAGCCGTGGGCGAAGTGCAGCTCCAGCCATTCGAAGCCGGCCTCGCGGGCGCGGCGGGCGGCGGCGGCGAAGTCGGCCTTCACCCGCTCGATGTCGGCCAGGGTCATCTCGCGGGGAACCTTGGGCAGGCCCGCGCCGTAGGCGATCGCCGAGGGGGCGATGGTCTCCCAGCCGCGCGGGTCGTCCGCCGCGATGTGGTCGTCGCCTTCCCACGGACGGTTGGCGCTGGCCTTGCGGCCGGCGTGGGCGATCTGGATGCCCGGAACCGCGCCGGCCGCCTTGATGGCCGCGGCGATCCTGGCCAGGCCTTCAGCCTGCTCGTCGGTCCAGATGCCGGTGCAGCCGGGGCTGATGCGGCCCTCGGGCGACACGGCCGTCGCCTCGACGATCACCAGCCCCGCGCCGCCGCGCGCCAGGCCGGCGTAGTGCGGCAGGTGCCAGTCGGTCGTGACGCCGTCCTCGGCGCTGTACTGGCACATCGGCGGGATGGCGATGCGGTTGCGGAGCTTGGCGTCCTTCAGGTGGAAGGGCGTGAACAGGGCGGACATGAAGGACGTCTCTCAGCGGGGAGGAGGAAAGGCGCAGATGTGGGCGCGGGCGAGGCGGCTCAAGGCGCGGGCGGGATAAAGAGCTGTGCCTGAGGGGCACAGGTGACGGTAGATGCTCCTCCTCCGGGGGAGCTGTCGCGGAGCGACCGAGTAGGAGGCGATCGCGTAGCGATCGG
>JASGDR010000114.1:0-12817 GCA_047607095.1 Caulobacter sp. | reverse complement strand
GTCCCGCCGACGTGGTGCTGCTGGAGGGCTGGTGCCTGGGCGCGCGGCCGCTGGGGGCGGCGGCCCTGGCCGAGCCGGTCAACGCCCTGGAGCGTGACGAGGACGAGGGCGCCGTCTGGCGCGGCTTCATCGACGCCACCCTGGCCGGGCCCTGTCGCGACCTCTTTGGCCGCATCGACTGGCTGGCCGTGCTGACCGCGCCGGACTTCGCCACGGTGCGGGCCTGGCGGCGCGAGCAGGAGGCCAAGCTTCAGGCCCGGCTGGCCGCCGAGGGACGGCGAGGGGGTCTCGAACCGGCGGCCCTGGAGCGCTTCCTCGACCACTACGAGCGGCTGACCGCCTGGTGCGCCGAGGATCTGCCGGCGCGGGCCGACATCGTGGTGCGGCTGGACGCGGCGCGGCGACCGCTTACGCCGCCCTGAGTCGCCGAAAGCGCAAGCCGATCCGCCTGCTCAAGCTGTCGCGCGGCATGGCGTCGCACTACATATGGTGTTGGTCACGCTGGTCGCCACCAAGTGCTAGTGTCGGGTTGTTGCGATTACACGCAGATTCGAATTCGGATCCGCCCGTGTCGACAGGAGCCCCGCGTCATGAACCGCCTCTTTTCCGGCCCGTTCTCGACCCACAGCCAGCGCGTCGGCGCGTGGGAGCGCGCCGAGCGCATTCCGGGATGCGACAAGGCCGTGTGGCGCTGCGACGCCGACGGGCGGATCATCCGCTGGGACGACTACGGAGACCGCTTCTCGCAGTACGGCTGGCTGCTGCACGCCGACCCGAAGGCCCACTGGCTGGCCAAGGCCCTGGGCGTCACCCCGCCGATGCCGCTCCACTGGCGCGGGGAGCGCGACGCGGCTTAGGCGCGATTTTTATATAGGGTCCTTGACACGACTCCGGGTTGTGATGTCAATCTTCCTTGTCATTTTGACGAGGGAGCTTGGCATGTCGGGGCTCAGCAGAGCGAACAGGCGCCTGATCGGCGTGATCTTCGGAACGATCGCGGTCGCCATCTTGGGCGGGATCGTCGGCGGCGTCCTGATGGTGCTGGGCCGCAAGTCGCCTCTGGCCGCCGGCCTGTCGGAACTGGCCGTCGCCGGGGTGATGGTCGTGGTGATGGTCATGACCCTGTGGCTCACCGCCCGCTGGTGGCGCGCGGCCGACGAGATGGTGCGCGAGGCGCACAAGTGGGCGTGGTACTGGGGCGGAAGCGCCGGCATCGCCGCCGGCGGGGTCCTGTTCGCCAACGTCGCCCTGTTCCCCGCCTCGTTCAACGCTTCGCTGGCGGACGCGACGCCGTCTCAGATCTTCATCGGCGGCGTGGGGCTGTGCTTCCTGCTGCAGATCGCGGGCTACGTGCTGGCCTGGTCCGGCTGGTGGTTTGCGCGACGCTGAGGGGGGAGGGCGCGCCATGAACGCCTTCAGGAAAAAGCAACCGTCCCGCCCAGGTCGGCCCCGCCGCCTTGACCATCATCGCCGCCGCTGACCGCCCGATGAAGAACCGCCTCAAGGTGTTGCGCGCCGAACGCGACTGGAGCCAGGCCGACCTGGCCCAGAGGCTCGACGTCTCGCGCCAGACCGTCAACGCCCTGGAGACGGGCAAGTACGATCCCAGCCTGCCGCTGGCCTTCCGGATCGCCCGCCTCTTCGGCCAGTCCATCGAAGCCATCTTCCAGGACGAGGCCTGACATGGGTCTCGACCGTCGCCAACGCCGCGTCAGCCCGACGCCTCACCAGGGGAGCCGCATGTTCCAGTCGTCCATCAAGACCCTCCGCCGCGCCGTCGTCGGCCTCGTCTCCGTGCTGGCCGTCGGCGCGGCGAGCCCGTCCCTGGCCGATCCCGCCCTCTGGGTGATCAAGGACCGGGACTCGACCATCTATCTCTTCGGGACCGTCCACGTGCTGCGGCCCGAGACCCAGTGGCGCACGCCGAAGCTGGACGGCGCCTTCAAGGATTCGGCCGAACTGGTCACCGAGGTGGTCGGCGCCGACGACGCGGCCGTGATGCAGCCGCTGATGATCCAGTACGGCCTGGACCGCACCACGCCGCTGTCGAAGAAGCTCTCGCCGGCCCACTGGGAAAAGGCCAAGGGCTACGCCCAGGGCATGGGCCTGCCCCCGGCGGCCTTCGACGCCATGCGTCCGTGGCTGGCCTCGATCACCCTGGCCCTATCGCCGATGCTGAAGGCCGGCTTCGATCCCAAGGCGGGCGTCGAGCAGGTGCTGACCGCCGAAGCCAAGGCCGCCGACAAGCCGATGGCCGGGCTGGAGACCCCGGAACAGCAGATCCGCTTCTTCGCCGACCTGCCGGCCAAGGACGAGGTGGATCTGCTGGAGTCGACCATCGAGGAGGTGGAGGAGGGGCCCGACAAGCTCGACGCCCTGGTCGCCGCCTGGGCCGGCGGGGATCTCAAGGCCCTCGAGGCCGAGTTCGTCACCGAGATGCGCAGCCGCTACCCGCAGCTCTACGGCCGGCTGATCGTCGACCGCAACGCCGCCTGGGCGACCGACCTGAAGGCCAAGCTGGCCGGCAAGGGCGTCAGCTTCGTCGCCGTCGGCGCCGGCCACCTGGTGGGTCCCGACAGCGTCCAGGCCAAGCTGGCCAAGCTCGGGATCAAGGCCGAGCGCGTCCAGTAGGCTCGGCTCAGGCCTCGGTCGCCGGCGCGCCGCCGAACAGGTGCGTCGGCTCGATCCCCTGTCTCCGCAGCATCTGCGCGATCGGGTCCCTCTTGTCGGAGGGCGCGCCCATGGTCCTGTCCACCTCGCGTCCGTCGCGAAGCAGCAGGCCGGTCGGCACGCCGCGCAGGGCGTAGCGCTTCCAGACCTCGTCGTGCTCCAGCGGATCGATCGTCAGCACGCGAAGATGGGGCTCGTAGCGCCTGGCGTAGCGGTCGCAGTCGATCCGGACGTTCTGGCCGGGGATGCGGCCAAAGCAGATCAGCAGCGTCGGGATCTTGCCGGGCGGCGCCTCGCCGGACGGGCTGTGGCGCAGGATCTCGTGGGGCAGGACCGTCAGCGCCCGTCCCTCGAACAGTTCGCGCTCGCATCGCCCGCAGCGGGCGGCGATCGCCTGGTCGGCGTAGAAGTTGTTGGGCGTGGCGCAGTGCGGGCACAGCGCTCCCTTGATGTCGGCCATGCCTGGTTCCCCGCCGGCCCGTGATCGGACCCGTGACGGAAGCTTAGGTGTGTTCGACGGCCGGGCAACCCTGGCGCGTGCTCATTCCGGGCGCAGGTAGATCGAGCGCTTGGGCGTGCTCATCACGCGTCGCAGCATCGGCTCGAACGCCTCCAGCGGCATCGTCTCGTAGACCGGGTCGAAGGCCGGCTGGTCGTACTGGTGGCAGAACTTCGCCGTCCGCTCGAAATGCGGATGGCCTCGGAACGCCTCGCGCATGTCGCGGTCCAGCCCCAGGTGATGGAAGAAGTAGTAGCCCTGGAAGATCGCGTGGTTGGCCACCATCCAGTGGTTGGCCTCCGACACGAAGGGCTGGACGATCGCCGCGGCGATGTCGGCGTGATTGCGCGGCCCCAGGATGTCGCCGATGTCGTGCAGCAGGGCGCAGACCACGTATTCCTCGTCCTCGCCCGCCAGGTGGGCCCGGGTGGCGGTCTGCAGGCTGTGCTCCAGCCGGTCCACCGCGAAGCCCCCGCAGTCGCCCTGCAGAAGCTTCAGGTGCGCCACCAGCCGGTCGGGCAGCTCGCGCCCGTATTCGCCGGCCGCCCGGGCGATGATCCCCCAGTCCTCGGCCGTGCCTTCGGTCATGGCGTGAAACCGCGCGCGCGGATGATCCTCGCCGTCGGCCATGGCGTCCTCCTCCCGAACGTCTGTTTGAGATCAAGGCTGCGCCCCGCGAGGGCGCGCGTCAATCTTCCCGGGAACGGCGATGGCGATGTCGATGGGGGAGAATTGGAGCGGGCGGGGGGAATCGAACCCCCGACATTCAGCTTGGGAAGCTGACGTTCTACCTCTGAACTACGCCCGCGCGCGTCAATGTTTTCAAGAGCTTATCGCCCTACCCGCTGCTCTCGACCTGATCGGTTTACACAGCGGTTTACAGAGACCGTTCCGAAGGCGTCCCGTCTACCCGGTCTTCGCGGCGTGCTCAAGCGCAATGAGTTGCATGGTTGCGGTCGCGGGATCCACGTAGTGCTTGCGGATGTTGGCGACGTTCGACAGCTCCCATCCACCGGCCATGTTGGCGATGTGCTCGTTGCTGTAGCCCTCCGCGACAAGTCGGGTAATGGCCGTGCCCCGGAGATCGTGCAGATGGCGATCGATGGAGAGCGCGGCCGCGGCCCGACCGAAAGCTTGGGTCAACGAGTCCTTCGCCCAAGGCTTCCCGTGAGCGGTCAGGAGAAGATGGTCGGTGTCCTTGCTGTCGGGCATTTCAGCCCTGATCGCCCGGAGCTCCTCGATGACGGCGAGGGCGTCGCCCTTGAGCGGTGCGATGACGGTCTTTGCGTTCCCACTCTTGTTTGTCGTCACCCGGATACGTCCATACGCGGTCTCCACGTGGCTCCAGCGAAGCTTGATGAGGTCTCCTCGGCGTAGCCCAGTCGCCGCAGCAAGCCGGATGGCTCGACCGGCTTCCGGCGAGACCTTGCTCAGGATGCGACGTAGATCCTCTTCCTCGACGATCAGCTCGGCACGTTTGGCTTTGTAGATGCCTCTGATGCCCTCGGCCGGATTGATCTCGATCTCGCCGTTCTCGACGCCCCACGAGAAAAGCCTCTTCATGACCGTCATGTGGTTGTCGGCTTGACGAGGCGTGGCCTGAAAGCCGTTCCTCCACTCGATGAGCTTTCGCTTCAGCCCCTTCGCGCCGAGCGCTGACAGCGGCAAAGTGCCGAAAGTCTCACCGATGAGGTCGAGCGAGCGTCGCCAGTTGACCTGGGTGCTGGAAGCCAGCCTGACAAACCCGTCGGGGGCGGTCTTGTATTTGAAGATGAGACCGGCGACGTCGCGGGAGCTGGCTTCCCGGCGGATCGGCTTTGCAGCGTAGGCGGCGATCAGCTTCTCCGCGCCAGCGGCCTCATCAGCCAGGGCCTCGACCATAGACAGACCGGTGAACTTGCCGATCGCGTCGCCGCCCCTACAGCGATACCAATAGATCCTGACCCTGCCCGACTTTGTGCGCTTCACAACGCGGTGGGCGTTGGGGAGCTTCAGCGATACCGCCTTCATTGAGCGGCCGCCCATTTTTCAAACGCATCGTCTGCAGCCGAACCTGCGGTCGCCGACACCGACGAAGTGAGCCCGCCTACATCGTCCAACCAACGATCGATGGCGTGACGGTCCCAGCGCTTGCTCACGCCCTGGCCAGTGGCGGTCATCACCAAGGGCTTGACCGGGATGTTGGCGAGGACGGAGGTCGTCTCGTAGCCGAGGTATCGCGCCGCCTCCTTGGCGTTCAAAAGGCGCGGAAGAACACCGCCGCGGTCGTTAGCGGGGATGGGAGCGACAACGTCGCCACCCGAAATAGAATTGGTGGAAGTCACGTCGGGAAACCCGGAAGTCCACTCGAAACCGGTGAGCGGGGACCGTGTTCGGCGCGCACACGGCGTCGCCTTGAGCACCGATTTGAAGGCTCGGGAGACCGCCCCGGATCGCCAGGGACGCCCGCGTCACCGCGGGAGGCCGGCGAGATATGCCGAAGCTGGACCATACGCAAGACCTAAACTTCATCGTGGGCAAGGAGGCTCGGACGACACCGCCCGGAAGCCGGATGCTGGATTTTTCGCCCAGGAGGACTCGAAGCGGTCCAGAGCTACCCATGTAGCCCAGCACCGCGCTTCGAGCCCCTGAGCGACTCCCAGGACTCAGGAAGGCCCATCGTGATCGCGGGGGTCGTATCGCCCTCGTCGCAGGCGCAACTCGAAGCGGACGAGCGCGACGATGGGCCAGCCGAACAGCCAGGCGACCGCGATCCAGTCGAACGGGTGCTGGAGGCAGGTCATTGGGCCGCCTCGTTCATGGCGATCTGGTCAGCGCGGGTGATCACGCCCGCCTGAAAGGCCTCCTGGTGATCGGGCAGTACGGCCCCGAGCCAGTTGAGCGCCAAGGTGACGAGATCGACGTCGAGAACCTTGGCCAACTTCGGCAGGTAGGTGGGATCAGGGATGTAGTCGCCTCGCACCCACATGTTGACGATCGTCGAGCGCTTGAAGCCGAGGACTTCGGCCAGCTTGTCCGCCGTCGTGTCCATGCACACCATCTGTGTGGCGACGTGATTAGCAAAGGCGTTGGTCATCGAGGAGCGCTCCGAATTGATCTGGAGCTGAATCTAAGAGACCACGGAGTCCGTGTCGGGTGGCAAGTTGCTGTTGTTGATGGCTTTTCCAGGATCGCGCCTGCGGCGCGGGGACCTCCGGTGATGCGCTCGACCGGGCCGCTTCGCGTCCCTGCGCATCATCCTCGGCCCTTCTCTGGAAGAGGATGGCATATCGACCTCCAGCAGAAGCGTCCCTGTCGAACGGCAATAGAAAGCCATCCGGGTCCGGAAGACCGAACTCGCTCATCGCCTGCCTTGATTGGCTTGGCCCTTTCGGGCTCGCAGACGCCTTGGCTAGAGGCGCTGGACCTGCGAATTGGGGGCTATCGACCAGCGACCGCCGCCCACCTCCGGTCCACCGCATCAAGCGGCCCGAACCGGAGGCTTTCTTTTCGCGGCTATCGCTAGCGACCACCGCTCTGCTTTTTCAGGAGGGGGCGGTGGGGATCAGGACCAGCGGAGAAGTTCGCTATGCGTCCAGAGGATCGCATCGTCGGGAGAGACCTGCTTGGTCGTGTAGCGGCTCCAGCCGTCAACATCGGTCAGCGGCTTGAGGTCGTAGCTGGGATAGCTTCCCGGACGATGGAAGACCGGCTTCAGGGCCGGCACCTGCTCGCCATAGCCCCAGCGCGAGGCCAGCAGCCGCTTGAAGGTTCGCTCCTCGCCAGGGTGGAGGCGAACGGCGGCATGGAAGTGGGGGTAGCGGTTGCCATACTTGTCGAACCGCTCGACGAAGCCGGCCATCCATACCGTCTCGTCCTTGGCCCAGGGACTTCCGGTCTTGCGCCAGGGAATGCCGCGCAGGTCGTGGGCGATGATCTTGGAGAGGGTCCGGAGCGGCTTCTTCAGCTCTCGCTCGGGATCGAAAGACGCGTCGCAGCGGACATCCGGCGTCAACGTCAGTGCGTGGGTGCAGCCTTCACGTCGGATCCAGTCGGAGAAGCCGGTGATGTAGCGCTGCTTGAAGATTGAGCCCTTAGAGGGCGAGGTCGTCGAAGGGCTTCCGCCCGATATTATAAGTCCCATCTGCTCGTGTTGATGAAGGGCGACCAGCCGCAGGCGTCAGAGGACGTTCCCCCACTTGCTGGACGGCATCATTATACCGCGAGGTCGGTCGTTTTTCCAGCGACGCTTGGCCCGGCGGACCGACTTTATGAAGCGACCCGCATCATCAACCGGCGGACCTGCCCCGCCGACCAGAGACCGCCTTTCGCCGCGCCGACGCCTCGTGCATTGAGCTCCCGCGCCACGCCCTGAAAGCTGGTGACGCCGGACGCGCGGATCTGCTCCACCACCTCCATCTGATCGTGGGCGCGATGGTGGGCCGACGCGCGTCTGACGACCGCGGACTGCTCCCGACCGCGGGCTCCATGATCCTCGATACGGTGTTCACCCCGGCGACCGCCCAAGACGACGCCCCGGGCCTTGGCGGCGGCAAGCGCCTGGCGGGTCCGGGTTGAGATCATCTCGCGCTCGAACTGGGCGACGCTGGCCATGATGCCGACGGTGAGGGCGTTGGCATGCGGCAGATCGCAGGCGACGAACTGGACGCCCTCGTCCATCAGCTTCGAGATGAACGTCACGCTCCGGGAGAGGCGATCGAGCTTGGCGATGACCAGGGTCGCCCCGTGCAACCGGCAGGCCCGCAAGGCGGCTTCCAGGGCCGGACGATCGGCCTTCTTGCCGCTCTCGACCTCCTCGAACTCCGCGACCACCGCCCTGCCGGCGACGAAGGAACGGACGGCCTCACGCTGGGCCTCAAGCCCCAGGCCGCTGTCGCCCTGCCGCTTGGTGGAGACCCGATAGTAGGCGACGAACCGCTGCATGTGACGCTCATGGTCAGTGGAGCGCGACCATCTAGGGCATGAGATTCACGGGGCCAAGACTTCACTGGCTGACCGGTAGCGGCGTTTTTGAGGAATCGTGTTATCGGACATATAGGCCCAGCTTGCCTTCTCTGGCTGCGGCCTCTGTCGCCTCGTTTCATCATCGCCCCAGGGGTGCGCCCAGCGCGTGGTCCAGGGCGGGGAAATCGGTTCGGATCCGGCATCTCGTGGTGCGCCTGGGTCAGGATCGCAAAGGAATGGAGGAAGACTGATGCTCGATAAGCTTGCTCAGGACCGGGCCATCAGCTTAAGTGACGGAGGGCGCGCGGCGGGGGACGCGGTTCGCGTCAAGATTGCGGCGAGTTCGCGCTTTGTTCTCCATGCGAGGGCGGGTGCGGCGGTGGCAATCGCGGGGATCCTCACCTTCTTCGGAACGGTGGGGGTGACCATCGAGGCGACGGGCGAATTTCCCCGATCGACCTCGGACGGTGGTCGCCTCGTTTCATCATCGCCCCAGGGGTGCGCCCAGCGCGTGGTCCAGGGCGGGGAAATCGGTTCGGATCCGGCATCTCGTGGTGCGCCTGGGTCAGGATCGCAATGCCAAACTGCCCCCAAGGCGCTCTAAACCTGGGACTTGGGGGGGACTGGCTTGAAACGACTACCCGGTACTCTATCCGTCCAGGCCTTCAATATCGCCTGGAGCCGGAGCCGGGACGCTAATCCCCGGACGGCGGGCGCGCCCGGCGTCGACTGGATTGAGGCACCAATCTTCTCAAGCAATTTGGCGACCCATATCGCCAGCCTCCGTACGTCGATACGGAACGGCTCCTTCAGCTTCAGCCCCTTGAGGCTGGTGCAAGTTATCAAACCGTCTGGAGACTTCCGAAACCTGGCGATACCGACGGTTCGTGATCGCCTACTTCAACGAACACTGCTTGGCCACATGGAGCAGGACAAGAAGTTTCCGCGTCCATCGTCTATCAGCTACGGCTTCCATAAAGGACGGACGCTCGCCGATGCTCAAAGGCGCGCGCTGGAACTTAGACAATCTCGCCATTGGGTACTGCAGGCCGACATCGTCCGCTTCTTCGACATGATCCCGCGCGATCATCTCCAGAAGCTCATCCGACGCCGGGTAGGCACCAAGATTGTTGCCGATCTCCTTTGCGCCGCCACCGACTGCGAGATCGAGGCATCAAAATCTGCCCGTCAGCGCCTTCGCGACACGTCGGGGATCAAGCGTGGTCTCGGGCTTCGGCAGGGCATGCCCGTATCGCCAGCCCTCTCAAATTTCCTACTGAAGGACTTCGATGACGGTCTGCTTGCTGGCGGCTTCGTCGCTATACGATACGCCGATGACATCGCCGTTTTCTGCCAGAGCGAACAAGAGTGCCGATCAGCTCTCGAAGTAATTCGCAAGGGGCTAGCCAGCCTGTCCCTCAAGGTTCCGGATCTCGCCGATGACGGAAAGACGCAGATCCGCTCTCCGTCTGAGCCCGCGCTTTTTCTCGGCGTCGAGATCGCCCGCTTTCCAGAGGGCTATCAACTGCGCGCACCGACCAAGAAGCTCAAGCAGATCGAGGAGCGCATGGCCGAACTCACCTCCTTGGACCTCTGCGTGAAAGAGCGACGCAACCTGGGACAGGTTGTCCGCTCATTGGAGGCGGTCGTGGTTGGCCATGTCGCGTCAATGGCGATCCTAGACGACGGGGGCGATTTTGCCGCTCGTCTTACTGCCGCGAAGACCCGAGCCATGAAGAGGTTGCTCGGCGAGATCCTTGGCCCGAAAGCTGTTGCGGCCCTTACGGATCAACAGTTGGCCGTTCTAGGCGTGCGCTCGTTCACGTAGCGAATGGTCACCTAGATGGCGATCGACGAGATTGTAAACCGATGCTCCTCGAACACTGGTCTTGCGGAAAATGGAGCTCAACCCCAAGTGAAGGTTAGCTCAACCATTCCGAACACCCGACCATGCGCCGAACAATTCCTGAAATCAGAGATCGCCTTCACGAACTCGCCGTCGAACACGATCTTCCTGAGTTGGCCGTCCTCGCCGAAGAAACCCGACGTCAATACCACGGGCGGCGAGCCCCTACCCGCGCGAGAAGGGTCGATGACGCTGTCGCTAGTCGGGTCCGACGCTTCGCAATTCGACACCCAGCAATGGCGCAACGAGAGATCGGACGTCGCTTCGGTATCGACGGCGGGCGCGTCTCAGAGATCCTGTTCGGGAAGCGAGGAGAGTAGCGCTGGACCGCCTCCTGCACGGCATCTGACACAACGGACGTTGAACCAGACGTCACAGCGGCTCGGGTAAGATTTGTGCATTTGCACGATAGATAGAAATTGGAGCTGCCGGCGTTTTGGCCCGCGGAGCGATGCCCACATCGTTGCCCTTACCCCCGTCAGCCGGAGTATATGGAACGCCAACTTGGAGTGCCGCTACCTCGACGAGGCGTCGACCTTGGCCGCCCTCTGAAGATGAAAAATCGTCGGACCTGTCAGGTTAGCGTCAACTTCGTGTCGCCTTCGCGCATGGATTGAAGCTGGCGGCCAATCACAACCGGACAACCCTCGTGGAGGCCAGAACCCGCGCCGATGGGGTATAAGGGATGGACGTTCCGGGAGGTGGCTGACGTACTGCACCAGGGTCCGACATCGAGGTCCGTTTTCTAGGACTTCGACCTACCCGAGGGCGTTTACACGTCGTCGATAAGCGATTGATTTCGTTGGGCCGAAATCCGACGAGGTTTACAGCTAAAGGCTTGATTTCGCAGGGTCGTCGCTCGCTTGGGAAGCTGACGTTCTACCTCTGAACTACGCCCGCACGGGTCGCGAGCGACCGTGGAGGGGTTGCTTAGCCGGTCTTGCCGCGTCGCTCAAGCGTTGAAGCCAAGGGTTTTGCAGCCAAGGAAAAGGGCCCGCCGTCGCCGGCGGGCCCCGGTCGCTTTCGGGGGCGGGATCAGGCGGCGGCCGATCTCTTGCCGGCCCAGACCGACGCCGCCAGCAGCGCCGCGCCCAGAACCAGCGAGGCGTCCATGATCCAGGCGACCGGATCGACGGTCCTGCCGGTGTTGAGGCCCAGGTGGACCAGCGCCGTCAGGGCGAGGCCCGCGGCGCTGGCCAGGCGCAGGCGGATCGAGATCGTCGCCGGCGTCCAGAAGAACGCGCTGGCGTTGGCGAGCAGGGTGACGCCGCCCCACACGGCCACCGGCGGGACGCCCGGCGCCAGCAGGGCGACCATGGCCGAGACGGCGTAGGCCAGGGGCTGGCTCCAGCAGAAGGCGATCCAGACCCGCTCCCAGCGCGGCGCGGGGCGGCCCTTGTCGCGCCGGCGGGCCAGCCAGATGGCGACGCCGCTGGCCGTCACGGCCGTCAGGCCCAGGCCCAGCAGGAAGTAGGCGACCTTCACCGGCCAGCCGCCGAACCAGCCGAAATGCAGCGGCGTCAGGCTGGCGTAGATCGCCATGCCCAGATTGCCGCTCTCGAAGCCGGCCGGGCCCAGCACCTTGGCGTTCCCGTCGACGATGATCATCTCGCCGCGCGACAGCTTGCCGGGCGTGGTGCGGTTGATGGTCATGTGCTGGCCGGTCTCGCCGGGGTGCTCGATGAAGATGTAGTTGAAGCCGGCCTTGGGGTTCTGGGCCTGGACGACGGCCAGGCCCTTGGCGACGTCGATCACTGGGGCGGGGCGGGCGTTGTCGGCCACCGGCGGGCCGCTGAACAGGGCGAACACCTTCTCCCGGTCGCCGTCGAACACCACCATGGCCAACACGCCGACGATCAGCACGGAAAGGCCCAGGAAGGCGCCGGTCAGCGACACCACCACGTGGAAGGGCAGGCCCCAGACCGAGATGCGGTTGTGCAGGTCGGCCTCCTGCAGGCGCTTGGAGCCGCCCCACCGAAAGGCGAAGGCGTCCTTGAACACCCGCGGATGCGACAGCACGCCGGAGACCAGCGAGGAGAGCAGGGCCACGCCCGTCAGCCCGACCAGGAAGAAGCCCCAGGAGCCCGGCAGGTGCAGGGCGGTGTGAAGCTTGGCCTGGAACTCGCTCCACGGCGTCCTTTGCTCGACGACGATCTTGCCGGTGGCGTCGGCGAACCAGGTGTGCTCGCCGCCCTTGGCGTCGTCGCCGTGCACCGACAGGCGGGGCAGGGCGGGTTCGGGCATGCGGATGAACAGGTCGTGCGCCTTGGGGTTCTTGGCCAGCACCTCGTCGAAGGCCTTGCCGACCGCGGCCGGGGTCACGCTGCGCAGCAGCGGGGCGGTCGGCTGCTCCCAGCGGTCGAACTCGCTGGTGAACACCGCCACCGCGCCCGAGAAGCAGACGAGGTAGATCAGGGCGGCGAACGCCAGGCCCAGGGCCGAGTGGCCGGCCAGCATGGCGCGCACGAAGCCGGCGGGGATCTTCGGCCAGATCGGCCTGCCGGCGGGTTTCTTGGGTTGCGGGGCGTGCATCAGAGAGAGCCCTTCAGGAACACGGCGCCGAAGCCGAGCACGGTGACGCCGACCAGCACGGCCAGGGCCCGCAGGATCCTGTCGTCCGACAGGGTCCAGGCCATGCCGCCGGCCCACAGGAACGGCACCAGCATGCCGCCGATAATCAGCCGGGTCTTGACCTCGGCGGGGAAGCAGACGGCCACGGCCAGGCCCACGCCCATCGCCGCCGCGCCGCCCAGCGGTCCGGCCAGGAAGCCGCGCAGCCAGCCGCGCCAGGCCACCCG
>JASGDR010000113.1:0-12080 GCA_047607095.1 Caulobacter sp. | reverse complement strand
GTCGCCGGTCTGGGCGGCCAGGCGCAGCCAGGCCAGGGCGCCGGCCGCGCGGCCCTCGACGATGACGCGGCCGGCGGGACCGCGAGCCTCGAAGGCGCAGGCCTCGCCGCGCTCGAACAGGGCCTTCAGCCGGGCGGCGTGGTCGGGATCGCCGGCGGTCAGGGCCAGAACCACCGCGTCGGGGGTCGAAGCCACGTCCAGCGCCTGGGCGCAGGCGGCCAGGCTGTCCTCGCCGGACACCAGGCGGGCGACGCCGTCCTCGACCGCGACCAGGGCGTTGTCGAAGGCCTCGGACGAGGCCTGGGTGGCCAGGGAGCCGCTTTCCAGCTCCTGCAGGCGGCCCAGCATCGCCGCCATGCGGGCGTCGAAGGCGCGCCGTTGGGCCAGGGCCCACAAGGTGGCGCAGATCGCCAGGCAGACCGCGCCGGCCGCCGCGGCCAGGATCAGATCAAGCGATGTCATCCGGCGTGTCGCTAGGCCCCAACAAGGCGGAAAGGTCGAATCAGATTTGGCAGCTTAGACCGCGCGTGGCGAGAGCGCGATCAACCCTTCCCCGCGCGGCGCCCCTTTCCCGCGTGGCGAACGCGGCTTCTCCGTCATGGGCGCGAGGGTCGTCGAAACCGCTCACGCTTTTGGCCGTCACGCCCTATGTGGAGTCCATGACCTGGACCGACCGCCTCGCCCCTTCGCTGGACGACTTCGCCGCCCTGGCCAAGGCCGCCTTCGACGCCCTGCCGGAGGACTTCCGCCGCCTGACCGGCGACGTCGTCTTCCGCATCGACGACTTCGCCACGGACGAGGTGCTCGACAGCCTGGGCATCGAGGATCCGTTCGAGCTGACCGGCCTCTATCAGGGCGTGGACCTGTCGCGCCGGTCGGTGCTGGACGTCGCGGCCCAGCCCTCGATGGTGTTCCTCTATCGCCGCCCGATCCTGGACGAATGGAGCGAACGCGGCGACGTGACCCTGGGCGAACTGGTCGAGCACGTGCTGGTCCACGAGATCGGCCACCATTTCGGACTGTCGGACGACGACATCCACCGCATCGAGGACGAGGCATGACGAGGACGAGTTTCGATATCGAGGTCATCCGGGACTACCTCGGCCCGAAAGTCTTCGCGCGAGGCGAAGGCTATGCCGAACAACAGCGGGTCGAGATCGTCTCCCTCGACGACGATCAAGTGCTGGCGCATGTGGACGGGACCGAAACCTATGTCGTCGAGATGACGATCTCGGAAAATGCAGGGATCTGCACCTGCCCCGCCTTCGAGGATTGGGGCCTTTGCAAGCATCTGGCCGCGGTCGCGCTGGTGCACAACGACCTGTCGGCCTCCGACGTCGCGGAAGCCCGGGGACGCATTTCACGCCTGCGCGACGGCCTGGCGCTGGACAGTCGTGAAGCTCTGATCGAGCGTCTGGTAGAGCTTGCCCGCCGCGATCCGAACGTTCTGGCTAAGCTTGAAGGCAACAGCGATATCTAAAAGCAATCGCTCAAGAGTTATAAGAAATACCAGAGGCTAAAACGGCTATTATCACCCCATTTCGCTCAATGATCGGTGCGTAAATACACAATATCGCCCACCGCGAGAGTTTGAGATTGAATATCACGGATTTTGCGCAATACTTGCCGCAGATTCGTCGGAGGTTGATGCAACACCGCTGACGACTGCCCATCCGCCGCACCTCCCCCCCCCGGAGCGTGCGTTGCGGGCAGCCGCGTTGCGAAAGATTGCGTCCCGTGTTCAGCCCTCGCCCCAAGGCCAGCAAGCCGGAGAACAAGACACTCGTGGTCCTGCTCTCGATCTTGCAACTTTCGGCCGTGGTGCTGGTATGGCTGGTCGCCCTGGTTCCCGCGGCCTTGGCGGCCCTGACCGTCATGGCCTGGAAAGCCGGGCGACAGCGGCCGCGGGGCAAGATCCCGTCCGCCTGAACCCGTTCTCGAGTCCCCAGTCGCCCGTCCATGGAACTGCGCCACGTCCGCTATTTCGTCGCTCTTGCGGAGGAGTTGAACTTCACGCGGGCGGCCGCACGCCTGGGCATCGGCCAGCCGCCGCTGAGCCAGCAGATCCGCGACCTGGAGAACGAGGTCGGCTATCCGCTCTTCGTGCGCCGCCCCCACGGGGCCGAACTGACCGAAGCCGGCCGGGTCTTCCTGGCCGAGGCCCGCCAGATCCTGGAGCAGGCCGACCGCGCCCTGCAGGCGGCCCGCCGGGCCGGCGGCGGCCATGTGGGGGCGCTGCGCGTGGGCTTCACCTCGTCGGCCAACTTCCACCCGGCGGTGACCGAGGCCTTCGCCGTCTTCCACTGGAAGTATCCGGACGCCAGCCTGATGGTCGAGGAAAGCCACTCGGCCCGCCTGGTCGAGCGGCTGCGGCGCTCGGAGCTGGACGCCGCCTTCGTCCGGCCGGGCAATGTCGCGCCCGAGGGGCTGGACCTGCTGCCGCTGGGCGACGAGCCGCTGGTGCTGGCCCTGCCGGCCGGCCACCCGCTGGCGGCCCAGGCCAGGGTTCCCGTGGCGGCGCTGCGCGGCGAGCCGTTCGTGATCTTTTCGCAGGGGATCGGCCGCACCTTCCTGGGCCTGATCCGCGAAGTCTGCGCCGGGCACGGGTTCGACCCGACGATCGCCCAGGAGACCCCGCACATCGTGGCGATGATCAACATGGTCGCCGCCGGCCTGGGCGTGGCCATGGCGCCCGGCTCGATCGCCCAGCTGGCCGTGCGCGGCGTCGTCTACCGGCCGCTCGACGACGCCACCCCGCGCGTGCCGCTGGCCCTGGCCACCCGCACCGGCGACGCCTCGCCCCTGGTGCGCAACTTCGTCGAGCTGATCCCGCCCCCGGCGGTCAAGGGCTAGGCCGCACCGACGCGCCTGTGCCATAGCTTGGGCGATGATCGAGACCGAAGCGCTGCTGCACATCGCCTGCGAAGCCGAAGAAGCCGGCGACTACGCCCGCGCCCGCGAAGGCTACGCCCGCTGCGCCGACCTGGGCGACATCACCGGCCTGACCAACCTGGCCTACATGCACGACACGGGCCTGGGCGCCCCGCCCGACAAGGACGAGGCGATGCGCCTCTACCGGCAGGCCTGGCGCAAGGCCAGGAGCACGGTCGCGGCCAACAACATCGCCATCCTCTATCGCGAGCGCGGCGACTATCGCGCCATGGTCCGCTGGTTCGCGCGATGCGCGGCCGAGGGCGACGACTCCGCCTGCCTGCAGCTGGCCAAGTGCTATCTCGAAGGCGTCGGCGTGCGGCGCTCGGTCGACGCGGCCGTGCGCTGCCTGGCCAAGGTGCTGTCGTCCGACAACGTCTACGAGGACGACGTCGAGCAGGCGCAGGCGCTGATGGAGCAGTTCCGCCTGCGCCTGGCCTAAAGGCCCTCAGGCCAGCAGGCGCTCGACCCAGTCCGGCACCACCTCGCCCGCCGGACCGTACAGGCGCTCGTCGAAGGCCCGGGCGTTGTCCGAGGGTTCGAGATTGATCTCGCAGGTGCGGATCCCCATCCGCCGGGCCTCGGTGACGAAGCCGGCGGCCGGATAGACCGAGCCCGAGGTGCCGATGGCGACGAAGAGGTCGGCCTCCTCCAGGGCGTCGGCGATGCCGTGCATGAACAGCGGCTCCTCGCCGAACCACACCACGTGCGGCCGCGCCGCCCCCACCGCCGCGCAGCGGGCGCAGGCGCTGTCGCCGTCGAGCGGCGTCATGTCCGGCCAGGTCAGGCCGCAGGCGTGGCAGCGGGTCTTGCCCAGCTCACCGTGCATGTGGACGACGTCGGCCGCGCCCGCCTTCTCGTGCAGGTCGTCGACGTTCTGGGTGCAGAGGAACAGGTGCCCGCCCCGCGCCGCCAGCCCGGCCTGCAGCCGCGCCAGGGCGAAGTGGGCGGCGTTGGGCGCCGCGCCCGCCAGGTTCTCGCGGCGGGCGTTGTAGAAGGCCCGCACCTTGGCCGGATCGCGGGCGAAGCCCTCGGGCGTGGCCACCTCCGACAGGTCGTACCGCGTCCATACCCCGCCCTGGTCGCGGAAGGTGCCAAGGCCGCTCTCGGCGGAAACCCCCGCTCCGGTAAGGACGAAGACGTTGAAGCCCATGGCGACGTTTCTCTTTCTCGTTCAAGCGACTGCGACGAAGGTGACGCCGTCGTCATTTTTAATTTGACCGTACCGGAAATTTGAGTGGACAGTGTTCACTCGACGAGAGGCCCGCGCCAGACGGGCCCCGCCGCGCCCATAGGAGAGGAGCCGACCGTGACGGACCAGAACATCACCAAGGACGCCATGTACGACGCGGTGGCGCCCGACGACTTCGAGTCCATGCTCGAGCTCGACCGGTACGGCAACCGTTCGAGCGCCTTCGACAAGATCATCTCGGCCACCCACGACCACTTCTGGGACCCGCTCGACAAGGCCTATATCGATTTCGACGAGCCGTTCGACATGGAGAACCAGCCGCTGGTTCCCGAGGAACTGGTCATCGCCCTGTCGACCGACTACGTCTCCAACCACCTCTCCGATCCCAAGCGGCGCACGCGGTTCATCAACCAGTCGGTGCTGCGCAGCTTCTCATCGATCCTGCACGGCGAGCAGGGCGCGCTGAACCTGTCGGCCAGCCTGTGCCACGTGCTGAAGGACCAGGGCGCGCAGGAATACGCCGCCAACCAGACCCGCGAGGAGGCGCGCCACGTCACCGCCTTCGCCAAGTACATCAAGGCCCGCTGGGGCAAGCCGGTCGAATGCGGCCCGGCGCTGAAGACCCTGCTGGTCGAGATCATCGCCGCGCCCGAGGTCTACAAGAAGATCATCGGCATGCAGATGCTGGTCGAGGGCCTGGCCATGGGCGCCTTCGCCACCTTCTTCAAGGAAATCAACGACCCGCTCGGCAAGAAGCTCCTGCAGCTGGTGATGACCGACGAGGCCTTCCACCACAAGTTCGGGAAGATCTGGGCCGACCGCACGGTGCCCAAGCTGACCGCCGAGGAGCACGCCATCATCGAGGACTGGGCGGCCCACTGCTTCCAGACCCTGCTGTTCAACCTCGTCTCGCCGCACCAGCAGCTGGATCTCTACGCCGAGTTCGGCCTGGATCCCGACAAGGTGGTCGAGGAGTACGGGAAGATCATGACCGACGACCTGCGTCGGGAGAACATGAAGGAGCAGACCAACATCTTCCGGGTGCTGGTGAAGACCCTGCTCAACGCCGGCATCATCACCGACCGCACCAAGGCCTTCTACGCCATGTACGTCGACCTCGACGAACTGAAGGCCGAGGGCGACCGGATGGTCGGCGACGACATCGCCGAGGAAGGCATCCGCCACCTGCAGGCCATCAACTTCAAGGACCGCACCGGCCCGGTGACCATCGCGGCGGAATAGGCCCCTCAGGACCCCTCCCTCTCCCGTCGAGAGGGGGAGGGGTCTTGCACATGGGAACACCCGCGCGCCACCCTGCGTTTGCTTGCGTCCAGGGGATGAACTCCAGCAGGGCGCAAAGCCCGCCTTCCCCAGCACGCAGCAAGGTGTCGGAATGCGCGCAAGCCTGATCGCCATCGCCGCGGCCCTGGCCGCCCTCCCCGCCCTGGCGTTCGCCGGCGCCCAGCCGCCGACCAAGCCGGTCGCGGCGGCCTTCTATACGGGCAAGTGGTACGAGATCGCCCGCACCCCCAACTCAGGCCAGCGCAACTGCGAGGCCCCGACCACCGAGTTCACCGCCAGAACCGCCGAGAGCTTCTCGGTGCGCCAGGTCTGCCGCCGCGACGGCGCCGGCGGCAAGGCCCGCACCTTCAACACCACGGGCAAGATCGTGGCCGGCAGCGAGAACGCCAAGTTCTCGATGAGCTTCCTGGGCGGCCTGAAGAAGCAGGAATACTGGGTGCTCGACCGGGCCGACGACGAGTCGTGGGCGATCATGGGCACGCCGGGCGGCAATTTCGTCTGGCTGCTGTCGCGCAAGCCGGTGATGGACGAGGCGGCCAAGACCGCCGCCCTGGCCCGGGTCAAGGCGCTGGGCTACGAGAAGCTGGTCTTCCCGCAACAGCCGGAAGCCTGACATGCGACGCATCACCCCGGCGGTCGCCGGCGCGCTGCTGCTGGCGCTGGGCGCGGCCTTCGCCTGCGCTGCCCGCCCCACGGGCAATCCCGCCCCGCCGCAGCCGGCCAAGAGCGTCGAGCTGAAGCGCTATCTGGGCCTGTGGTACGAGGCCGCCCGCTACGACTTCCGCTTCGAGAAGGGCTGCGACGGCGTCACCGCCGAATATTCCCTGCGCCCCGACGGCCTGGTCGAGGTGCGCAACACCTGCCGCCAGGGCGGGCCCGAAGGGGTCGAGAAGGTGAGCCTCGGCAAGGCCAAGGTCGCCGACAAGGCCACCCATGCAAAGCTGAAGGTGTCGTTCTTCGGCCCGTTCTTCGTCGGCGACTACTGGGTGCTGGATCACGGCGACGACTACGGCTGGGCGATCGTCGGCGAGGGCAGCGGCCGCTATCTGTGGCTGCTGACCCGCGAAAAGCCCACGCCCGCCCTGACCCAGGAACTGACCGACCGCGCCAAGGCCATGGACTACGACGTCTCGCGCCTGCGGGTGACGAAGCACGCGCCGGGCTAGGCGAGCCCAATTGGCCGGGCCTCGAAGCCTGCCCCTTCGGTTGTCATCCCGGCGCTCCGCCGCGCTACGGCCGGGATGACAAGTTTCTTTGGACCTCGGATGAGACCCGAGACCGACGCGAGCGCCCACGGTGGCGCTCGCCCGGCGGTCGTGGCAGGTTCCCCGTCCAACGGGGGGAATGACCATGCAGCGGAAGATCATCGAGAGCGCGCGCTGGAAGCTGGCGCTGGGCCTGGCCGGCAGCCTGGCCTTCACGGCGGTGGGCGTCTGGCTGATCGGCGACGCCAAGTCCGACGAAAGCCTGATGCCGTGGCTGTGCATGCTGTTCTTCGGCTTCTGCGCCCTGGCCTTCCTGCTGCAGTTGCTACGCCCCCAGCGGCTGGTGCTCGACGCCGACGGCTTCCAGGTCGAGGGCGGGGTGAAGCCCGGCAAGAAGGTGGCCTGGGGCGAGGTCGAGGCGTTCTTCGCCTGGAGGCTGCCCAAGGGCGGAACGATGGCCGCCTGGCGCCTGCGCGAGGAAGCCCGCCCGCGGACGGCCCCGGTGGGCAATTTCGGGCGCGGCCCCGGCGTCGACGGCGTCCTGCCCCGGACCCTGGCCCTCGGAACCAAGGCCCTGCTCGCCGAGATGGAGGCCTGGCGCACGCGCGCAGCCACCAGCGACGCCGTCGCGCCGCCCGTGCCGGTGGAATAGCCGCCCAGGCCCGGCGCCGAACGCGCCCCTGGGTGGATCGACATCGGGCGTTCGAGACGAAAACCTAATCCTTCGACAAGCTCAGGACGAGGATCACGTGTCGATCCGCCCCTAGCTCGGCGGATCGCTGCGGGTGCGGGCGTAGCGGGCGAACTTGGCCTCGGCCTTGCGGCCCGCCTCGATGATCGCCCCGCGCTCCTCGGGGGACACCTGGGCCAGCGTGCGGGCGTGGTTCCAGATCGGAGCGCCCCAGGCCCCGGCCTCCGAGCGCAGGGCGTAGGCCCAGATCCCCGGGGCGACCTGGACCGCCCGATCGTCGGGACGGCGCAGGAAGGCGGCCACCAGGTACTGCCCGCCCGGCTTCACCCGCAGATAATAGGCGTTGGGCGCTCCGCCGGTGGCCCCCCGCTGGGGATCGACCGGCAGGCTCCCGTCGCCGCCGAGCACCGCGCGCAGCTCCCGTCCCAGGTCGACCGCGCCGGCCGCGGGCTGGTCCCCGCCCAGCGGATTGCCCTCGCTCATCAGGGCCTGCTCGGCCTTGGGCGCGCCGATGATCACCGTATAGGCCCCGCCCCCGCTCTCGAGCCTGTCGGCGAAGGGCGGCCGGCCGGCGCGGACGCGATAGGCCTCGACGCGTTCGGCGATCTCGTGCACGTCGGCCTTGCGCTTGGCGTCGGCGTCGGCCTGGAAGGCGTCCTCCACCGATGCGGCCTTGGCCTTCAGCACCGCCACGCCGCCGACGCCGGCCACGGCCAGCACGACGGCGGCCAGGATCCAGGTTCTTTTCTTCACGACGCGCTCCCCCTCGACGTCACGGCTATAGCGCAAACCATCGGTCGGCCCAGCGCAAAAGCGCCGCGTCGCGGCCGGACGCCGAAGGCCGCGCCGCCGGGTTGCGTCGCGAACAAAGATGGAACATGGTGAGGCCATGGACGTCGTCGTCGACATCACTCTCGCCACCGCCGACAGGTCGCGCGCCGAAACCACCCTGGCCGTCACCCGCGGCGCGGCGCGGCTGCTGGTCGACCTGGGCTATGCGCCCCTGGCCGAGGTGACCCTGCCCAACGGCCGCCGCGCCGACCTGATGGCGCTGGGCCCCAAGGGCGACATCGTCATCGTCGAGGTGAAGTCGGGGATCGAGGACTATCGCGTCGACCGCAAGTGGGGCGAATACGCGCCCTATTGCGACGCCTTCCACTTCGCCGTGGCCCCGCAGTTTCCCGACGGCGTGCTGCCCGAGGAGCCCGGCCTGATCGTCGCCGACGGCTTCGGCGGCGCGGTGGTGCGGGCCGCGCCGGTCACCCCACTCGCCCCGGCCCGGCGCAAGGCCCTGACCCTGGCCTTCGCCCGGCTGGCCGCCCTGCGCGCCGCGGGCGTCGCCGCCGAACGCCTTTCGCTTTGAAAATAAATCCCGCCTGCGACATCGTGTCCAAATACAACTCAAGATGACGAAAAAGCAGGTGCGCCGCCCCTCCTGACCTTGGGTCATGCAGAGATCTAAAGTTGTCCATTGGTCGAATAGCGGACATTTCCGGTTAGTCGCAGAACGCCGTCACCCAGGCGACGTTACCTCTTCTTTACGTCCGAGACGCCATCACCCCGCCGATAAGCCCAACAAAGGGCAGGGGAATTCAACAGAATGTCGAAGACGAAACCCGCGGCGGCGCTGGCCGCGGCGCTGCTGACCATCGCGCCGCTGAGCGCCCACGCCGACGCCGCCAAGGACCTGCAGGTCGCCGGCCGCGCCCTCACCTTCCTCGAAAACGGCCCCACCGGCAAAGCGGTGCTGGGCGTCGTGTTCGACCCGTCCAAGCCGGCCTCCGTCGCCGAGAAGAACGCCGTCATGGCCGCCATCGGCGGCGGCATGAACGCCGGCTCCCTGACCCTGACGGCCAAGCCGGTCGAAGCCGGCGCCGTCGCGGGCGTCGGCGGCGTGGCCGCCCTCTACATCACCACCGGCGTCAACGCCGGCCCGGTGGGCGCGGCCGCCAAGGCCAAGAAGATCATCACCATCGGCTCGGACGCCTCCTGCGCCGTCAGCGGCGCGTGCGTGATGAGCGTGTCGGCCGACCCCAAGGTCGAGATCATCGTCAACCGCGGCGCGGCCGCGTCCGTCGGCGCGGTCTTCAAGTCCGCCTTCCGCATGATGATCCGCGAAGTCTGATCCCGGCCAGCTCAAGAGACACAAATCCCATGAAGAAGACTCTCCTGGCCGGCGTTTCCGCGGGCCTCCTCGTCGCCGCCGCCTCGGCCGCGCCCTCGATCGCCTCGGCCCAATCGATCGACTACGGCTCGCTCGAGCAGCTGTTCAACGAGCCGGTCACCACCAGCGCCACCGGCGCCCCGCAGCGCTCGACCGAAGCGCCGGTGGACATGACCATCATCTCGGCCGCCGACATCCAGCGCTCGGGCGCGACCGATCTGCCGACCATCCTGTCGCGCATGGCCGGCCTCGACGTCGAGGACCGCGGCGCCGGCGCGGCGGACGTCAGCGTCCGCGGCTACAACCAGGCCATGTCGCCGCGCCTGCTGGTGCTGATCAACGGCCGCCAGGTCTATCTCGACCACTACGGCTACACCGCCTGGGCCACCCTGCCCGTGCAGCTGTCGGAAATCCGCCAGATCGAGGTCGTGAAGGGCCCCAACAGCGCCCTGTTCGGCTTCAACGCCGTCGGCGGCGTGGTCAACATCATCACGGTGAACCCGAAGTTCGACGACGCCGGCGACATCACCGTGCGCGCGGGCTCGGCCCGCTACGGCGAGGTCTCGGCCGCCAAGTCGTTCAAGGTGGGCGAGCGCTTCAGCGCCCGCGTCTCGGCCGGCGCGGCCAAGTCGGACGAATACGAAAACACGATCGGCGTCGCCGAGGCCCAGCTGAACGACCCCTCGCGCGTCACCGCCAACATCGACACCGTCACCCAGCTGTCCGACAAGGCCGAACTGCGCGTCGAGGGCTCGTACTCGAACGTCCAGGTCAGCGACATGCTGTCCAACTACGCCTACTCGCCCAGCAAGTACCTGACGAACTCGGTGAAGGGCACGCTGACGGCCGAGACCAAGCTGGGCCAGCTGCAGTTGACCGCCTACCAGAACGACCTGACCGCCAAGCACCTGGTGCTGGGCCAGAAGGCCCGCTTCGAGAACCAGATCCGCGTCGTCTCGGCCCAGGACCTGTTCAAGATCGGCGCGCGGCACACCCTGCGCATCGGCGCCGAGTACCGCCACAACGAGGTCAACACCGCCCCGATCGGCGGCGCGCAGGTCAGCTACGACGTGCTGTCGGCCTCGGCGATGTGGAACTGGGCGGTCACCGACAGGCTCGCCTTCACCGCCGCCGGCCGCTACGACAGCCTGGACCTGTCGCGCGAGGGCGCGTTCCCGGCCGGCTCGCCGCCGCTGGGCAACGGCTACTGGGACCGCAAGATCGAGGAGCCGAGCTGGAACCTGGGCCTCGTCTGGCGCGCCACCGACGCCGACACCTTCAAGCTGACCGCCGCCCGCGGCGTGCAGGTGCCGACCCTGGTCGACCTGGGCGCCCTGCAGGCCCGCGTCACCGTCGGTCCGTACACGATCGGCCTGGCCGGCAACCCGACCCTCGAGCCGACCATCGTCAACAACTACCAGCTGACCTACGAGCGGGCCCTGCCCGCCCTGAAGGCGGAAGTCAGCGCCAAGGCCTTCGTGCAGAAGACCGAGGACGTGAAGGGCCAGCCCACCTCGGCCCAGATCGACGTGGCGGCGACCTTGGTCAGCCTGCCCGTGCTGAGCTACCGCAACATCGGCGACAGCAAGATGACCGGCTTCGAGCTGGCCGCCTCGGGCCAGCTGACCGGCGGCTTCCGCTGGAGCGCCGACTGGACCCGCACCGAGGTCGACGACGAGCCGACCGCCGGCTTCTCGGCCCTGATCCGCACGGCCGCCTACGCCGCGACCACCCCGGAGAACCGCGGCGACGTCTCGCTGGGCTGGACCGGCGGCGCCTGGACCGCCGACGCCTACGCCCACCTGGTCGGCGAGCATCAGGCCTACGCGCTCTACAGCGCCGCGGCCGCGCCGCGCCTAGTGAACATCGACGCCTACGCCGCCATCGGCGGCCGGGTGGCCCGCTCGTTCGACCACGGCGTGACCGTGGCGCTCAGCGGCCAGAACCTCGGCGACAACCGCCAGCGCCAGAGCGCCGGCCTGGAGGTCGAGCGCCGCCTGTTCGTGAGCGTCAGCAAGACCTGGTAAGCGTTTCGGGTCTCCCGAAAACCGGAAGGGGCGGCCTGAAAGGGCCGCCCTTTTTGTTTTTCCCTTCTCCCCTTGCGGGAGAAGGTGGCGGCGAAGCCGTCGGATGAGGGGTCTCTCAGAATTGAACCACCTCGCCCAGCCGATCCGCCTTACTCGGTGTCGAGGTCTGAGAGACCCCTCACCCGGCCTCCTTCGGAGGCCACCCTCTCCCGCAAGGGGAGAGGGATCACCAGTCGTCCTTCTTCTTCTTCACCAGCGCGAAGAGGCCCGGATACGGCCCCTGGCCGGTCCGGTAGAGGCACCACTCGTCGTCCTTCTTGCAGGCGCCGTCGAAGAAATCCTTCTTGGACTGGTCGATCACCGCGTACATCGGCGCGTCCTTGGCCTTGATCCCCAGCTTGTCGTCGCAGGCGGCGCGTTCGGCCTTGGTCAGGCGATAGAGGTCGGCGTGATTGCAGCCGCCGCCTTCGCGGGCGGCCTGGCGCAGCTTGTCGCCGCCGGGCGTGGGGGTTCCGCGCGACTTGAAGCCGGGCGGGGCGACGGCGGCGCGCGGCGCCTCGGGCGCGGC
>JASGDR010000112.1:0-4526 GCA_047607095.1 Caulobacter sp. | reverse complement strand
CGGAATTCGACCCGATCGACCCGTCGTCGATCGAGCTGGTCAAGCCGGTCTACAAGATCGAAGACGCCGAGGTCGACGAGGCCCTGGCCGAGCTGGCCAAGCAGGCCCGCACCTACGAGCCGCGCAAGGGCAAGAGCCTGAAGGCCAAGGACGGCGACCAGCTGCTGATCGACTTCGTCGGCACCATCGACGGCGTCGCCTTCGCCGGCGGCACGGCCAACGACGCCGAGCTGGTGCTCGGTTCGGGCCAGTTCATCCCGGGCTTCGAAGAGCAACTGGTCGGCGCCAAGCCGGAAGACGTCGTCACCGTGAAGGTGAAGTTCCCGGAAGAGTACCAGGCCGCCGAGCTGGCCGGTAAGGACGCCGAGTTCGCCACCACCGTCAAGGAAGTGCGCGCTCCGGTCGACGCCGAGCCGGACGACGAGCTGGCCAAGCGCCTGGGCCTGGCCGATCTCGCCGCCCTGAAGGATCTGCTGAAGTCGAACCTGGAAGGCCGCTACAGCAACTCGAGCCGCTTCAAGCTGAAGCGCGCCCTGCTGGACGTGCTGGACACCAAGCACGACTTCCCGCTGCCGCCGCGCATGGTCGACGCCGAGTTCGCCGGCATCTGGCAGCAGGTCCAGGCCGACAAGTCGCAAGGCGGCCTGCCGCCGGAAGACGCCGACAAGACCGAAGACCAGCTGAAGGACGAGTACCGCAAGATCGCCGAGCGCCGCGTGCGCCTGGGTCTGGTGCTCGCCGAGATCGGCCGCAAGAACGACGTGGTCGTCACCGACCAGGAACTGAACGAAGCGATCGTCCGCGAAGCCCGCCAGTACGGCGCCCAGGCCCAGCAGGTGTTCGACATGTACCGCCAGCGCGCCGACCTGCAGGCTTCGCTGCGCGCCCCGATCTACGAAGACAAGGTCGTCGACCTGATCTTCGCCAAGGCCAAGGTCGAGGAAAAGGAAGTCTCTAAGGAAGAGCTCCTCGAGGAAGACGACCTGCCGGAAGGCTACGGCGGCTGAGACCGTCGTCCCTTCGGGTGACGAAAGCGGGGCGCGGGCCGAAAGGTCCGCGCCCTTTTCGTTTGGGGGTCCACACCTTGCAACCTGTTAAGCGCCACGCGATATGCGTCAGGAGCGAGAGCGCGGCGGTGATTCGCGCCCGCAAGGACATTCTGAGAAGGGCGAACCCCACATGATGTACGATCCGGTCGAGACGGCGATGAACCTGGTGCCGATGGTGGTCGAGCAGACCAGCCGCGGCGAACGCGCCTTCGACATCTTCTCGCGCCTTCTGAAGGAGCGGATCATCTTCCTCACCGGCCCGGTCGAGGACGGCATGGCCTCGCTGATCTGCGCCCAGCTGCTCTTCCTGGAGTCCGAGAACCCCAAGAAGGAAATCTCGATGTACATCAACTCGCCGGGCGGCGTGGTGACGTCGGGCCTCGCGATCTACGACACCATGCAATACATCAAGAGCCCGGTGACCACCGTGTGCATGGGCATGGCCGCCTCGATGGGCAGCCTGCTGCTGTGCGCCGGCGCCGCCGGCCAGCGCATCGCCCTGCCGAACGCCCGCATCATGGTGCACCAGCCGTCGGGCGGCTTCCGGGGTCAGGCCTCGGACATCATGCGTCACGCCGAGGACATCTCGAAGACCAAGCGCCGCCTCAACGAGATCTACGTCAAGCACTGCGGCCGCACCTATGAAGAGGTCGAGCGCGACCTGGACCGCGACAACTTCATGAGCGCCGAGGAAGCCAAGGCCTGGGGTCTGATCGACCAGATTCACGAGAACCGCGAGAGCTCGGAAGCCGGCGCTTAAGCCGCGTTCCCGGGTTGAAGACGAAGCCGCCGACCGCAAGGTCGGCGGCTTTTTCTTTGCTGACTTACGCGCCCCGGTTTCGCCACGGGTGCGGGATCAGGCGAAACAAGCCAGCCCCACAACGGCCGGGCGATGCGGCGACAACGGCGGGATGAAGAGTCTCAACCTTCGGAGCCCGGCCATGTCCGCCCGTCACCACACCCTGGCCGCCGCCGTCGCGGGCGTCCTGGCCCTTTCCGCCGTCTCGGCCGCCCAGGCCCAGCAGGCGCCGCAGCACGGGATCGCCACGATGCGCCTGGCCGTCAGCCCCGAGCAGGTGCAGCAGATCGTCTCCGACCGGCTGCTGCAGGACGGCGTCACGGCCGGCCTGGCCACCCTGCGCCAGAACCTCTCCCTGACCCCGGCCCAGCAGGCCCGCTGGCGCGATTTCATCATGGCCTCGAACGCCAAGCCCTCGGGTCTCGTCCTGGCCGTGGTCGCGCCCGAGGACGAGACGCCCCTGGCCCAGGCCAAGGCCGGCCTCGTCCTGCAGCGCGAGCAGCTGGCGTTCGAGCAGCGGCGGGTGAAGGCGATGGCGCGGCTCTACAAGTCGCTCGACGCCAACCAGCGCACCGTCTTCGACCAGGCCTATTCGGTGATCGGCAGCCTGTCGGTCAGCACCAGCCAGGCTCCGGCGGGCTTCGCCCAGGCGGCCGGCGCGGGCGTGGAGTAGGGGGCTCGGTGCGGGTCCTCGTCCTTCGACAAGCTCAGGATGAGGACCATCTACAGGCCAGGGCGGTCGAAAGCCTCATCCTGAACCTGTCGAAGCATGCTCTTGGACGGGACGCGCCGGCGGCGCGACCCGAGGGGACGAGGTTTTCGTCGCAAGCAGAGTTTAAACCGGCTTGCCCTTGAAGATGCGGTAGCCGCGCTCCTGGGCGATGGCCAGCATCTCGGTGTCGCCCGAGGTGTCGCCGTAGGCGGCGGCCAGCTTGACGTGCTCGCCGAAGGTCTCTTGCAGGCGCGCCACCTTTTCCGGCCCCCGGCAGTTGGGGCCCTGAAGGGAGCCGACCACCTTGCCGTTGAGGTCGAAGGCCAGCTTGGTGCCGATCAGCAGGTCGGCGCCGATGCCGCGCGCGAACGGGGCCACCACCAGGTCGGGCGAGGCGGTGACGATGACCATCTTGGCCCCCTGGGCCCTCCAGCGGCGCCACACCGACAGGGCGTCGGGGCGGAACAGGCTCTGGGCGTGGGTCTCGGCGAAGGTGCGGGCCTGGGCCTCCAGCCGCTCCTGCGGCACGCCCTTGAGAAACTCGCGGATCGCCGCGGCCTTGATGCGGCCGCGGTCGCGGTGGAACAGGTAGGAGAGGGCGGCCGGCGCCAGGCGGATCATGCCCATCGTCCAGCGGCCGCCGCTGACCCGCCACTTCAGGAAGGCCGTGAAGCTGTCGCGCACCGTCAACGTGCCGTCGAAGTCGAAGGCCACCAGCGGCGGGCTGGCTTCGGTGTGGGTGGGGGCGTGAACGTCCTGCGCGTCCGCGGGCGACGTTTCTCGGGTCTCGGCCATTTCGTCTCCGCCCTTCGGGCGAACTCCTTGTAACGGCGCCGCTTGCAGCACGATTCCGGCTTGATCGGGAAAAGCTTAGAGCCCGCCGGCGGACTAGGGAAACGTCGGAAACGGATGAACGGCCTCGTTTTTCGGGCGTTTCAAGCTTGGCCGCTCTGGCGTCCGGGCGCCTGCGGCGATGTTCCACAGCGCTGCGGGTGCTTGCTTTGGCCTAGAGTGGTCCCATTTAGGGATGGAATCCCATGACCAGACGCGAAACATCCACGAACTTGAAGCCGGAAACGGGCTCCAAGGCTTGTGCCGCGCGTTCGGATCGGGGAATGTCAAGGATTAGACAACTCCCGTTGGGTATCCTGTTGCTTCGGTGGCGGGATACGCGTGGGGAGTCGGCTGCAGCGGCTTTCGCCGTGAACGCCCTAGCGTGAGAAGCGACCATGACGAAAGCCGCCAGCGGCGATGCCAAGAGCACCCTGTATTGTTCTTTCTGCGGAAAGAGCCAGCATGAAGTGCGCAAGCTCATCGCCGGCCCGACGGTGTTCATCTGTGATGAATGCGTCGAACTCTGCATGGATATCATCCGCGAAGAGCACAAGATCGCGTTCGTGAAGTCCAAGGACGGCGTTCCGACGCCGCGCGAGATCTGCGAAGTCCTGGACGATTACGTGATCGGGCAAGGTCACGCCAAGAAGGTGCTCGCCGTCGCGGTGCACAATCACTACAAGCGCCTGAACCACGCTTCGAAGAACAACGACGTCGAACTGGCCAAGTCGAACATCCTGCTGGTCGGTCCGACCGGCACGGGTAAGACCCTGCTGGCCCAGACGCTCGCCCGAATCATCGACGTGCCGTTCACGATGGCCGACGCCACGACGCTGACCGAAGCCGGCTATGTCGGCGAGGACGTCGAGAACATCGTGCTGAAGCTGCTGCAGGCCGCCGACTACAATGTCGAGCGCGCGCAGCGCGGCATCGTCTACATCGACGAAATCGACAAGATCAGCCGCAAGTCCGACAACCCGTCGATCACCCGCGACGTGTCGGGCGAAGGCGTGCAGCAGGCCCTGCTGAAGATCATGGAAGGCACCGTCGCCTCCGTGCCGCCGCAGGGCGGGCGCAAGCATCCGCAGCAGGAGTTCCTGCAGGTCGACACGACGAACATCCTGTTCATCTG
>JASGDR010000111.1:0-6372 GCA_047607095.1 Caulobacter sp. | reverse complement strand
GGAGCGACAGATCCTCCCCCTCTGGGGGAGGTGGCCCGGAGGGCCGGAGGGGGCCGGCGCGGCGTAAAACCTGTTTTCCTCCGTCGGTCGCTCCGTCCCGGCGAAGGTTTCCTTTCAACGACGGGCGTCCAAAGTCAGGGAAACCGAAGCGATGAACGCTCCCGTTCCGAACAACCAGAAGGCCGAGCTGCTCCAGAACGTGGTCGAGCACGTCGACATCACGTCCTACGACGCCCGCCCGATCATCGACTCCATGCGCAAGATGTCGTTCAGCTCGCGCGACACCGCCCGCGCCGCCGACATCTTCAACATGGCCCTGGCCGACAAGGGCTGCTCGACCTGGCTGATCCTGGCCGGTTCGACCTCGGCCGGCGGCTGCATGCACGTGTACCGCGACATGGTGAAGAACGGCATGATCGACGCCGTGGTCGCCACCGGCGCCAGCATCGTCGACATGGACTTCTTCGAGGCCCTCGGCTTCAAGCACTACCAGGCCGCCGGCCCGGTCGACGACAACGTCCTGCGCGACAACTACATCGACCGCATCTACGACACCTACATCGACGAAGAAGAGCTGCAGGCCTGCGATCACACGATCCTGGAGATCTGCAACAAGCTCGAGCCCCGCGGCTATTCCTCGCGCGAGTTCATCTGGGAGATGGGCAAGTGGCTGTCGGAAGGCAACGCCAAGAAGGAAGGCAGCCTGATCCAGACCTGCTTCGAAGAAGGCGTGCCGATCTTCTGCCCGGCCTTCGTCGACAGCTCGGCGGGCTTCGGCCTGGTCAAGCACCAGAAGGAAAAGATCGCCGAGAAGGCGCCCTACCTGATGATCGACGCCGTGGCCGACTTCCGTGAACTGACCGACGTCAAGATCGCGGCCGGCACCACGGGCCTGTTCATGGTCGGCGGCGGCGTGCCGAAGAACTTCGCCCAGGACACCGTCGTCTGCGCCGAAATCCTCGGCGTCGAAGCCGACATGCACAAGTACGCCATCCAGATCACGGTGGCCGACGTGCGCGACGGCGCCTGCTCGTCGTCGACGCTCAAGGAAGCCGCCTCGTGGGGCAAGGTCTCGACCACCTACGAACAGATGGTCTTCGCCGAAGCGACCACCGTGGTGCCGCTGATCGCCAGCGACGCCTACCACCGCGAAGCCTGGAAGGGCCGCGAGAAGCCGCGCTGGAACAAGCTGTTCGGCAAGTAAGCCGCACCGCTTCGCAGCGATGAACGAGGCCCTCGGAGCGACCGCTCCGGGGGCCTTTTTCTTGGACCGGGCCGCCGCCCTTGCACGGCCCCCGCGCGGCCTTTACCTGATAGGCCATGGCCCACACCGCGTGCGATCACGACCATCACCACCACGGCGTCGCCGGCGACGCGCTCGCCGCCGAGCTGGCGGCCGCCGAGGCGCGCTGCGCCGCGTCCGAGCAGCGCTTGACCGCCCCGCGCCGCCGGGTGCTGGAGCTGCTGCTGGAAGCCGGCCAGCCGGTGAAGGCCTACGACCTGATCTCCAGCTTCGCCGTCGACGGCCCGCCGGCCAAGCCGCCCACCGTCTATCGGGCGCTGGAGTTCCTGGAAAAGCAGGGCTTCGCCCACCGCATCGAGAGCCTCAATTCCTACGTCGCCTGCCGGCGCGAGGCCGACGGCCACGCCGCCGCGTTCCTGATCTGCGACTGCTGCGGCGCGACCCGCGAGTTCGAGCCGGCCGCCACGGCCGACATCATCGCGGCGGGTTCGGCGGCGGGCTACGCCCTGACCGGCGTGACGATCGAGGCGCACGGCAAGTGCGCCGACTGCCGGGAAGAGTAGGCTTCAGCCTCTCTCCTGCCCCTCTAAATGAACGTCATCGCGCGGCTTGTCCGGGCGATGACTTCTTGAAGGGGATGAGCTTTGATCCCTGGAAGCCCAAATCACGGATCACGCCCATGACCACCGCCCCCGCCTCTCCAGGCGCAGAGACCTGGCCCGGCGTCGAGATCTGGCGCGGCGGGGTCAACACCTGGGACTGCGACGAGATGGGGCACATGAACGTGCGCTTCTACGTCGTCCGGGCGATGGAGGGCCTGGCGGGCCTGGCGGCCGAGATGGGCCTGCCCCACGCCTTCGCGCCGCACGCCAACGCCACCCTGGTGGTCCGCGAGCACCACATCCGGTTCCTGAAGGAAGCCCACGCCGGCGCGCCGCTGCACATGCTGGGCGGGGTGATCGAGATCGGCGACAGCGAGGCCAGGCTGCTGCAGCTGCTGGTTCATTCGGCCACCGGCGAGCTGGCGGCAACCTTCCAGACCACTGTGGCCCACGTCACCCCGCGCGACGGCGAGGCCTTCCCCTGGCCGGCGATCGTCCGTGAACGGGCCAAGGCCCTGTCGGTCGAGGTTCCCGAGCGCGCCCGGGCCCGCAGCGTCGACCTTTCGCCGGCCGTCTCGCAGGCGGGCCTGGCCCGCGCGAACGCCCTGGACCTGACGCGGATCAGCCTGGGCGCCCTGGGCGCGGGCGAGGTCGACGCCTTCGGACGGATGCGGGCCGAGCAGTTCATCGGCCGGGTCTCGGACGGCATCGGCGCCTTCATCGCCCCCTTGCGCGACATCGTCGCCGAGGCGGCGGAAACCGCCCCCGGACGGGTGGGCGGCGCGGTTCTCGAATACCGGATCGTCTATCTGGCCTGGCCGCGCCTGGGCGACCGGCTGGAGGTGCGCTCGGGCCTGATCGGCGCCGACGCCCGCGTGCTGCGCTGCGCCCACTGGCTGCTCGATCCGGCCACCGGCGAGGCCTGGGCGACCTCGACCGTCAGCGCCATCACCTTCGACCTCGACGCCCGCAAGGCGGTGGCTATTTCTCCCAAGGCGAGCGATCGGCTGAAGGCCAGGACGGTGGAGGGGCTGGGGCTTTGACCTCATAGAGATCGTCCCAGACGCCTTCGGTCCGCTCCAGCAGCCGTTTCACGAGCCAGTCCAGGACGCGCGACAACGCCAGGAAGATCAGCGCCGCCAGGGCGAAGCCCGGGGCCATGTAGATGTGGGAAAGCCCAGAGGCGCGCCATTCGATCACGGCCGAGACGACAGCGAGAACAACGACGGCCCAGCCGAGAAGCCACAGCTGATCGGCCGCCTGCCTTGCACGAAGCTTTTTACGCTGGGCCATTCAACTGCTTTCGTCACGCCATCCATCTAATCCCTGACAGCGCGATCAGCAAAATGTCCCCCGGTGTCATCTTGCAATGTTAGCGCTCCCATGAGTTGATGCCCGCGAAGCGCCGGTCATAAGGCGCGCGCCTTGGGAAGGAACACGCCTGATGCAGCTCAACCGACGCCACGCCCTGCTGGGCGGCTCCGCGACCGCGATCCTGGCGAGCGAGGCCCTGGCCGCGCCCCTGCCCCCTGCCCCCGCCGGCGATCTGAAGCTGTGGTACCGCCAGCCGGCCAGGGAATGGGTCGAGGCCCTGCCGGTGGGCTCGGGACGGCTGGGCGGCATGGTGTTCGGCGGGGTGGCCAGGGAACGCGTCCAGCTCAACGAGAACACCCTGTGGGGCGGCGGCCCCTACGACCCGGTCAATCCCGAGGCGGCCGGCGCCCTGCCCGAAATCCGTCGCCTGATCGACGCGGGCGAGTACGCGGCCGCCACCGATCTGGCCAACGCCAAGTTCATGGCCACGCCCCTGCGGCAGATGCCGTTCAACACCCTGGGCGACCTCGTCCTGGCCTTCCCCGGCCTGCCCGAGACGGCGCAGGCCTATCTGCGCGACCTCGATCTCGACGCCGCCACCGCCCGCACCCGCTTCGCCCACGACGGCATCGCCTACGCCCGCGAGGTGATCGCCAGCGCCCCGGACCGGGTGATCGCCATCCGCCTGACCGCCGACCGGCGCGGGTCGATCGGGCTGGACCTGTCGTTCGACAGCCCGCTGAAGCCGACGATCACGGTCGAGGGCGGCGACACCCTGGTGCTGTCGGGGCGCAACGGCACGCATTTCGGCATCCAGGGCGCGCTGAAGGTCGACTGCCGGGTCAAGGTGGTCGCCCGGGGCGGCAGGGTCCTGGCGGGCGACAAGGCCGTGTCGGTGCGCGGCGCCGACGAGGTGCTGCTGCTGGTCGCGGCCGCCACCAGCTATCGCCGCTTCGACGACGTTTCCGGCGATCCGGTCGCTACGAACAAGGCCGTGCTGGCCAAGGCGGCCCGAAAGCCATGGGCGGCCCTGCTGGCCGATCACCGCGCCGACCACCGCCGGCTGTTCCGCGCGGTCTCGGTCGATTGCGGGACCACGGCGGCGGCCGCGCGGCCGCCCGACGAGCGGATCCGCACCTCGCCGACCACGGACGATCCGGCCCTGGCGGCGCTCTATTACCAGTACGGCCGCTACCTGCTGATCGCCTGCTCGCGCCCCGGCGGCCAGCCGGCCAACCTACAGGGCGTCTGGAACGACAAGATGAGCCCGCCCTGGGGCGGCAAGTACACGATCAACATCAACACCGAGATGAACTACTGGCCGGCCGAACCGACCGCTCTGGCCGAATGCGTCGCGCCCCTCGTGGTGATGGTGCAGGAGATGGCGATCACCGGCGCCCGGACGGCCAAGGGCATGTACGGCGCGCGCGGCTGGGTGGCCCATCACAACACCGACCTGTGGAGGGCCACCGCGCCCATCGACGGCGCCAAGTTCGGCGTTTGGCCCACCGGCGGCGCCTGGCTGTGCAAGCACCTGTGGGACCACTACGACTACGGCCGCGACAAGGCCTACCTCGCCCGGGTCTATCCGACCCTGAAGGGCGCGGCGCTGTTCTTCGTCGACGCCCTGGTGGTGGATCCCAAGAGCGGCAAGCTGGTCACCAGCCCATCGATCTCGCCGGAGAACGACCACGGCCACGGCTCGTCGATCGTCGCCGGGCCGACCATGGATCAGGCCATCGTCCGCGACCTGTTCAACGCCTGTATCGAGGCGGCCGCGATCCTGGGCGTCGACGCCCAGCAGGCCGCCGAGTTCGCCGCCGCCCGCGACCGCCTGACCCCCTACAGGATCGGCAAGGACGGCCAGCTTCAGGAGTGGCAGGAGGACTGGGACGCCGACGCCAAGGACATTCACCACCGCCACGTCTCGCACCTCTACGGCCTGTTCCCGTCGGACCAGATCAGCCTGGACACGACGCCGGCGCTGGCGGCCGCCTGCAGGAAGACGCTGGAGACGCGCGGCGACCTTTCGACCGGCTGGGCGATCGCCTGGCGGCTGAACCTGTGGGCGCGGCTGGGCCAGGGCGACCACGCCCACGGCATCCTCAAGCTGCTGCTGGGGCCCGAGCGGACCTATCCCAACCTGTTCGACGCTCACCCGCCGTTCCAGATCGACGGCAATTTCGGCGGGACCTCGGGCATGACCGAGATGGTCCTGCAAAGCCGCAACGGCGCGATCCACCTGCTGCCCGCCCTGCCCTCGGCCTGGCCGACGGGGCACATGACGGGGCTGAAGGCCCGCGGGGCGATCGGCGTGGACGTGCGCTGGCGCGAGGGACGGCTGGTAAGCGCGCGCCTCACGGCGGCCAGGGCCGGCGAGCATGTGGTCAAGCTGGGCGGGGAGACGCTGACGCTCGACCTCCGCGCCGGCGAGGTCGCGACGCTGGTGCTGAAGGACGGGCGGCTGGCGCGCACCTGATCCTTCGCCCTGGAGGGAGAAGGTGGCGCGAAGCGCCGGATGAGAGGTTAGGGACTGAAGACGGCGTGCCGGCACGACGGCCAGCGCCGTAACCCCTCCCAGGCTATCCGCCTGGGCTCCTCCCCATCCCTCTGGGAGAGGGAAATCGTTAACGCTCAAGCTAAAACGCTTGTTCGCTATTTTTGACTCTTTTGTCGAAAATGAAAACCAGGGCCCAGATACACCAAGACCCGCCGCGGGGGATAATCGCGACGGGTCCGGTTATTTCTCGATCATTCGATCTAGGCGGGCGTTTCCTCCCCGAAACGCCGAAGAGAGGGAGCTCTCTATGGGCCCGTTTCTCTCTTGCCAGTGCAGAAAACGGCAAAACCGAGATCGTGTCAACGGCAACGATCTCGATTTCATAAGGGGTTCGACGTTTTTT
This sequence comes from Caulobacter sp., assembly GCA_047607095.1. GTDB lineage: Bacteria > Pseudomonadota > Alphaproteobacteria > Caulobacterales > Caulobacteraceae > Caulobacter. The sequence continues at coordinate 310 of JASGDR010000111.1, read as the reverse complement.
TGACGTTCAGCCCGTAGTTTGGACGCCGAAGTCAAACTAATCACCGTTCGGTTTGGCTATTTTTGACGATATCGTCAAATATCAGCCATTCAACCGAGCCTTGAGCGCCTCCAGCACCGCCGAGCGGGATTCGAACACGTAGTCGGGACGCGACACGGTCACCGGTTCGACGCCGGCCCCCGCGAGCGCGGCCGCGGCGGCGAACAGGTCGCCGGTCGCCAGCAGGGCGCCGTTGGCCCGGCGCGAGCCGCCGGCCTCGACGAACGGGGCGACGGCGGCCTGTCCGGCGGCGTCCTGTTCGGCCGGCCAG
>JASGDR010000110.1:0-3651 GCA_047607095.1 Caulobacter sp. | reverse complement strand
GGATCAGGACGTCGGGCGCCAGTTCCTGGGTCATGCGCAAGGCTTCGCGGCCGTTGCTCGCCTCGCCGCATACCCGCCATTCGCCGGAGGCCTCGAGCACGCCGCGCAGGCCCGCGCGAACGATCGGGTGGTCGTCGGCGAGGAGGATGGTCGGGACGGACGGGAACAAGAGCTTGCTCCACCATGTCGCTGCAAAGCTGGCGCTCGCGTCGTCGATGATTTGCTAAAAAATGCGATGAATCGAGTTGATCCTTGTCTTCGCTCGCAAATTCGCGTGATCGATTTGCCGCAATTCGATCGCGCCCGACGCCTCGATATTCCGAGCGGCCGGGGCAAGCGGTTGCTTGGCCCGGCCTCGGCGAGTGATCGTCAGAAGCTGTAGTTCAGACCGATGCGCAGGCTATGGGTCTCCAGCCTGTTCTTGGCCTCGCGGCCGACCGCGACGTCAACGCCGCCCGGCGTGGTCACCCCGCCGCTGGTGTAGCTGCGATTGACGTTCTGGCTGGCGCGATCGTAGCGGAACGTCGTGCTCGGATAGTAGCCGAACAGGTACTCGCTGCGCAGCGAGACGCGGTCGTTGAAGGCCAGTTCGGCGCCGCCGCCCAGCACCAGGCCGGCGCGGGTCTTGTCGGCCGTCTCGGTGAAGTAGGGCCGGGTGGTGAAGCCGAACGGATAGGCCGCGCTGGCCGAGGTCGAGCGGAACTGGGTGCGGGTCTGCTCCTCGCGGATCAGGCCCAGGCCGCCCGTGCCGTAGTACAGCGCCCGGCCCACGGCCTGGCCGACGCGCAGGCGGGCCGAGCCGCCGCCGTCGTAGCGGTAGGCGTATTCGGCCTGCAGGATCTCGGGTCCGTCGTAGCGGCCGGTGTCGAGCTCCGTGGAGACGAAGCCCTTCTTGCCGCGACCCCGCGTGAGTTCGCCGTCGATCTCGACGCCGACGACCAGGCCCGAAGGGAGTTGGCGGTTGTAGCCGAAATGCAGGCCGGCCAGCGGCGCCTCGACCTGACGGTCGGTGCGTTCGGTGGCCGCCACGGCGCTGGCCGAGCCGTCGCCGGTGCGAGTGTCGCCCTTGGCGCGCATGAACCTCCAGCCCCAGTCTGCGCCGGCGTAGAAGCCGCTCCAGTCGCCGTCGAAGTCCTGGATGGGCGACTGGGCCAGGGCGCCGGACGCATAGCCCCGCACGCGGTCCAGGGCCGAGGAGGGGGCCGGCCGTTCGCCGTCGCCGAAGCGGCTGACGAGGCCGATGCGCACCGTACGGCCGGGCGCGGGCAGGATGCCCGCGCCTTCGCCCAGGGTCAGGGCGTCGACGTAGTAGCGGTCGAACACGTTGTCGACGGTGAGGGTGAAGGTAGCCTTGTCGCTGAAGCGATAGCTGCCGAACAGGTCGACGGTCTCGTAGGCCGGCTGGCGCTCGACCTTCACGTAGCGGGCGCCCAGCTGGAGGTTCTCTTCCAGCAGTCGCGTTCCGACCGTCGCCGACATCGTGCGCTTGGGCGGCACGTGGTTGACGAACCAGGACTGGCTGGTCTGGGGCATGCCGTCGTAGCAACGCACGGCCTGGGTCGGCACCTGGCGATAGCAGCTGGTGACCTCGGTGTACTCGGTGCCGGCCAGTTCGATATAGGCCGGGCCCATGTCGTAGCGCGCCGACAGTTCGACGCCCTGGGTGGTCACGCGCGGGATGTTCGTGCGCACCAGGATGTCGGTGTAGTTGCCGTTCGGCGCGGTCAGCGTCTCGCTGCCCAGGGTGATGTAGTCGGTGACGTCGTTGCGGAACCAGCCGGCCTTGAGCTGCAGGAGGTCGTTCTGGGTGAACAGGCCCAGGCGCTGATAGTTGACGCCGACTTCGGTGTTGTGGGCGTGCTCGGGACGCAGGCTGCTGTAGGGATTGGTCGAGCCGGAGAAGCCTTCCGTTCCCTCGAACGGGCTGGGCGCGCGGAACGCCTCGGCGTAGCGGGCGTAGGTCTGCAGACCGGAGATCGGCTCGACGACGACCGAGATGATGGGGGCGAGGCCCGAGGCCTTGTCACGGTTCTGCAGCCCGCCCTGAACCCAGCTGGTGCCGGTCTTGTGGTCCTGGACGACCGTCTCGACATAGCGCGTGGCGGCGGTGAAGGTGGCCCAGGGGGCGGGCTTGTACTCGGCGCTGACGAAGGCGCTGTACTGTCGCCGCCAGCCGTCGAGCGTGGTGTCCCAGGCCGCGCCGGGATAGCGGGCGTTCAGCTCCTCCCAGTCGTCCGACTTGCCGAACTTCTCGAAGTCGTAGGCCCCGCCGTAGGCCACGGCGAGGGCGCCGGCGGTTCCCGAGAACCGCGAGGTGTTCGACACGGTCAGGCCGCGCCGGTTCGACAGCGTGGCGGCGAACTTGTCGGAATTGTAGATGTCGCCGCCACCGAAGTCGAAGCGCACCGGGTCGATGACGAAGCTGTCGACGCGCGAGGCCCAGAGGTCGGCGCGGAAATCGATCAAGTGGCCTTCGGGCTTGTAGCGGTAGCGGGCCGTGTAGGTGTCGACCTTGACGTCCGAGTTCGTCTGGTAGGGCGTGTCGCCGTACATCAGCTGCGAGGGCTTCATCTCGCCGAACTTGGTCTCGTAGCGCATGTACGACAGGTCGATCGTATGGGCGGTGGTCGGCCGGAACACCCCGCGCAGCAGGTAGGAGGTGTTGTCTTGCGAGGAGTTGATGACCTGCTCCTCGTAGCTGAACCGGTTGGCGCCGCCCTTCCAGGCGTCGACCGATATGCCTTGGGAGCCCGAGTAGTAGTTGCCGCTCTTGCGGGTGGCGTAGGCGGCCACGAGGTCGAAGCGGTCGGCGCGATAGGCGCCCGCGATCGAGGCGTTGCGGCCGTTGAGGTCGAAGGTGTCGGGACGGTCGAACTTGCGGACCGCCGGCTCCGAGCCGCCGACGGTGACCTTGGTCGGAGGCTTTCCGTTGTTGCCGGTCAGGCCGCCGCGCACGACGAAGCCCCAGGAGCCCCCCGGCGCGACGATGTCGCCGGCGCTGAGCGTGCGGGCCCGCAGCAGGCCGCCCGTGGCGCCCGTGCCGTCGGCGGCGGCCGTCGGCCCCTTCTCGATCGTCACCCCGCCGATCAGGGCCGGGTCGAGATAGGTTCGGCCGGCCATGCCGGCGTAGCCGCGGTAGACGGTGGATTCCTGCATGGCCCCGTCGATGACCACCGGCACGCGGCCCTGGCCCTGCATGCCGCGGATGTTGACGTCCAGCGCGCCGGAATTGCGGTTCTCGGCATTGAGCACGCCGGGCACGCCGCTCAGGAAGTCGCCGGTGGACGAGCCGCGAAAGCGTTCGATCTTGTCGTGCGAGATGTAGGCCAAAGCGCCGGCTCCGCGGTAGGTCGAAGCTTCCAGAACCGCATCGCTTCCAGCGCCGTCGCCGCCTTCGCCGATCCCTTGAGCGCCGCCGGCCTCGCCGTCGCCGACGGGACCGTTCGCGCCTTCCACTCTCAGGGCCCCGAGCTGCACAGCGCCCGTCGCGTCGGGGGCCTTGTCGATGATGACCGTGGTCGGCGAGGTGAAGCGATAGTCGAGGCCGGTGCCGGCCAGCAGCTGGCTCAGGGCCTGGGCGGGCGTATGGGCGCCCTTTACCGCGCCGCCGCGGGCGTCGGGGCGCACGCCCTTGGCGTAACCCACCTGGAT
>JASGDR010000109.1:0-3828 GCA_047607095.1 Caulobacter sp. | reverse complement strand
GCGGCCAGGTCCGACTTCAGCGGGGCGGGGTCCAGGCGGATCGCCTGGTCGCGGACGACCACCAGTTCGGCCCGGGTGCGGGCCTCGGCCGAGGCGAACAGGGTGACGTCGTGACCAAGGTCGGCCAGGGCGTCGGTCAGGTGCGCGACCACCCGCTCGGTGCCCCCGTAGAACCGCGGCGGCACGGCTTCGTACAGAGGCGGAACCTGGGCGATTCTCATGTGAGGTGATCCTGCCGAGGACGATTGTGGCGCAAAGGCGTCGTCGTCGAACAGCAAACCGCGAGTGTGGCGTTAAGGTTCCGCATCGTCAGGAAAGAACCAAATGCCGACCTTGGCCGTTCATCTTTCACGATCCTCGCGTTGACGAAGCCGACGCGGAATTGCCATTTGAGAAGTGCGCGGAGGGGCCGCGCGCAACGTGCGTGCGAGACCCGTCGACGGTGAGCCAGAGCCTGAAAGTATCGACCGCCCTGCTGGGGGCGGCCCTGTGGATGTCGGCGGCTCCGGCCGTTAATGCTCAAGCTCAGGTCCAAGGGCAGGCCCAAGGTCAGGCCCAAGGTCAGGGAAGGCCGGTCAGGGTGCCGCAGCAGGCCGCTCCGACGCCCGTGCCCGCGCCGCCGGCGCTGCGCGCCGACCAGATCGACCTGCTGGCCAAGGCCCTGAACGACGCGCCGTCGCACGGCTTCGAGCCCGGCGCCTTCGCGCCCGACCGCGCCCTGGCGCTGCTGGATTCGCGCAACGGCGCCGACCGCCAGACGGGCCTGACCCAGCTGATCGCCCTGACGATGCGCTACGCCAAGGCCGTGCACAGCGGCCGTCTGGCCCCGGCCGACTTCGACAACAACTGGGGCCTGCGCCCCGCGGCCTATGATCCCGCGCCCGGTTTCGCCGCCGCCGCGCAGGCCGACCGCCTGGCCGCCTGGCTGGAAGAGCTGTCGCCGCCCTACACCGGCTACCAGACCCTGCAGAAGGGCCTGGTCACCTATCGCGACATCGCCGCCCGCGGCGGCTGGGCGGTGATTCCGGAAGGAACGCCGCTGAAGCTTGGCGACAAGGGCGACCCGCGCATCGTCCAGCTCGAGGCCCGTCTGGCGGTCGAGGATCCCACCATCGCCGTCGACGGCGTGGCGGTGTTCGACGAGGCGCTGCAGCAGGCCCTGATGCGCGCCCAGAAGCGCTTCGGCCTCAATCCCGACGGCGTGCTGGGCAAGGGCACGCTGGCGGCGCTGAACGTGCCGGTGGCGCTGCGCATCGACCAGATCGTCGCCAACATGGAACGCTGGCGCTGGCTGCCGCAGGAGCTGCCGGCCGACCGCATCCAGGTCAATATCGCCGCCGCCGTCATGAGCGTCTTCCACCACGACGCCCCGACCCTGACCATGCGCGCGGTCACCGGGCGTCCGGGCGACGAGACGCCGATGCTGCAGTCGGCGATCCACTCGATCGTGCTTAATCCGCCCTGGAACGTGCCGTCCTCGATCGCGACCAAGGAGCTGTGGCCCAAGGAGCGCGCCAATCCGGGCTATCTGGCGCGCAACGACTTCATCGTCATCCCCACCGGCGACGGCGGCTCGCGGCTGCAGCAGAAGGCGGGCGACAAGGCCGCCCTGGGCCTGGTGAAGTTCGACTTCAACAACCCCTACGGCGTCTACCTGCACGACACCCCGTCGCGGGCCAGGTTCGCCAGCTACAGCCGCCTGGCCAGCCACGGCTGCGTGCGCCTGGAAAAGCCGATCCCGCTGGCCAAGCAACTGCTGGCGAGCAATCCGGAATGGCCCGCCGAGACGGTCGACGCGACCATCGCCTCGGGCAAGACCGTCCGCGCCCAGCTGGCCCAGCCGATGGCCGTCTTCCTGCTCTACTGGACCGCCTACGTGACTCCCGACGGGCAGGTGAATTTCCGCGACGACCCCTATGGATGGGATCGCGCGCTGGTGCAGCGTATCGCCGCATCGCGAGCCGTCTGAGCGCCCCGGCGGGGCGTTCAAACGGCTGACTTTGAAGCATTTCAAGCGTCGCCGGGGCCTATACCGCTCACGCTTTCGGCGGCCGCGCGTCGTCCGACCGCGCTTGACCCGACGGCCCTCGTCAGGCCTCTTTTGGCGCGTAAGCCTTTCCGATCCGGAAAGTTTATCGTGTTCCAAGTGAGCGCGGCGCCCCTCCAAAGGCGCCTAGCAGTCAGTCGGGAAAGCGTATTCATGATCGAACGACGCAAGCTTCTGGGGCTTGGCCTCGGGGTGCTGGGCGCCAGTGCGGTCGGGCCGATGGCGGCCTTCGCACAGTCCAAGTTCGGCCCCGGGGCCGACCCCATCGCCGACCTGCTGATGAAGCAGGACATGGGCTCGGCCGCCGAAGGCATGTCGGATAACGACCCGCCGCAAGCGCCGGTTCCCGCCCGCCCGGCGATCCAGCATGCGTCGTCCGAACCGCGCTGGGTGAAGCTGCACAACGTGCACACCCAGGAAAAGCTCGAAGCGGTCTATTTCGAGAAGGGCGCCTATGTGCCCGACGCCGTCCAGGCGCTGGACAAGGTGCTGCGCGACTACCGCACCGGCGACGTCGCCCCGATGAATCCCGAGCTGTTCGACATTATGGCGGGCCTCGCCGCCCGCACCGGCAGCAAGTCGCACTTCCAGATCATTTCCGGCTATCGCTCGCCCAAGACCAACGCGATGTTGCACGCGCGCAGCGGTGAGGTCGCCAAACGCAGCCTGCACATGGACGGCAAGGCCATCGATCTCTATCTGGAGGATGTCGCCCTGGATCGTCTCCGGACCGCGGCCCTCGATCTCAAGCAGGGCGGCGTCGGCTACTATCCGGTCAGCAATTTCGTCCACGTCGACGTCGGACCCGTCCGGCGTTGGGTCGGCTCCTGAGGTAACGGAGCCCGCCCTTTAGGGAGCTCCAGATGGCCAAGGCCGAACGTCGCGGCAATCCGTTGGGATGGATCGTCCTGGGTTTCGTCGTCGGCGCCGTGGCGGCCCTCGGCGTGATCCTGGTGGTCAGCGCCGGGGTCGGTTTCGAGGGCTCCGGCTATGAAGAGGGCCCCGAGGTCCGCACCACGGCCGACGACGCGGCCAGCGCCGCCGTCACCCGCACGCCCGCCGCCGCGGCCCCGGCCGTGACGCCCGAACCCGAAAAGCCGCCGGTCGCGCAGACGCCCGCCGTCACGCCCCAGGCCGCGCCCGAAGTCGACCCGCAGATGGCCGAGGACGCGGCCGCCGCGGGCATGACCTCGCGCACCCGCCAGTAGGGCGGGGCGTCTACAGCCCGATCCGCCGCGATCCCTCGGCCACCGTCACCACGTCGAAGCCGGCGTTGACCGCGCCGTCGATCAGCCGTTCCAGCGCCTCGATCGTGCAGCCCCAGGCCGACGGCTTTTCCGCCACGTCGTGGGTGTAGAGGATCAGCCAGGCCTTGCGGCGGTGGGCCGCGTCGAGCCAGCGCAGGGCCGTGGCCTCGCCGTCCTCGCCCTCGATGCCGACGGCCGGGGCCTGGTTCAGGTCGGCGCCGTTGGCGATCAGGCCGTGATGCAGGGCCCGCAGGGTCTTGAAGCGACCGGCCAGGGCCGTCTTGGCCGGGGCGGCGACGTCGCCGTAGGGATAGGCGAAGCTGACCGCCGTCCCCACGCCCCATGACGCCAGCGCGTCGGTGTTCTGGGCCACGTCGTCCAGGGCGACCTGCGTCGAGGCCTGGCCGCAGTCGAGGTGGCTGAAGGTGTGGCAGCCGATCTCGTGCCCGGCAGCGTGCAGGCGGGCGGCGTCCTCGCCGGTGGCGAAGCGGCCCATCGGTCCGTCGCGGCCCGTCAGTCCGGCGGCGAAGTAGT